>DAHVFL010000260.1 GCA_027316975.1 Chloroflexota bacterium
GTTGTCCTCGATTCTTTCTTACCTACACAGGAAGCAATGATTTTTGCATCATCCTGGCATGTCTGGCAATTTGCCGCGCAGGAATCTTCGCGCCAACTACAAAACGACAGAGCGGGCCGAAGACATATCCCGCCGGTGCTCCAACGAAGTGTAGATTGGGTACCGACGATTCGAACCATTCGTTCAACAACGGTGAGCCATCGTGTTCCTTTACCTTTTGCAGCAAAGCAGGATTAACAAACTTCATGGTGTGGATATCCACCTTGTAGCCGGTTCCCAGGACGATATGATCCACATCCCGCGTCGTCCCATCACTTAGCTCGAGATGTACGCGCTGTCCCTGTTCTGTTGCGCTTGCAATCAAAGTGTTGGGAGTGAGCAGCACACGCCCTTCGACTCTTGGGCGCAACCAAGTAGACCCGGCTGGTCGCACCGCCCGCGCATCGAGCGATTCTCTCATCTTATCAGAAAAACGCCTGAACAGCAGGGGATTGGCAACCAGCCAGTTCACTCCCGGAGGGCCAACATCACTGGGTGGATAGAAAATACGTTTGGCAGGGCCGGTACGGTAATACAGTCTGCGATTAATCCAGATAACGGGGCCACGCGCGATCAATTCAACAGCCGCGCCTGCTTCATGTAAGAGCGCGGCTGTCTCCAACGCGCTTTGCCCGCTCCCTACCACCACAACGCTCTTATCCTTAAAGTCTGAGAAGTCCTGGTGATCCTGGCAATGCGTCAACAAAGTCGAAGGCAGATGCGCCAGGTTTTCTGGTATGTTAGCAAACGAGGCTATGCCCGTCGCTACTACTACCTTCTTTGCTTTAACACTGCGCCCGTCGGCCAGATCAAGGTGAAAGCCTTCCCCGTCTTGATTCAGGTATTTCACATAGGTCTGATCGATGTCTGAGACAGCACGCTCCTGAAACCAGCGCCCGTAATCAAGAAGAACCCGTAAAGAGACAGGTTCTTGTTCAGGCACGCCAGCGCTTTTGCTAAAGTTGTTGAGGCTATATTTCCCGCCAGGATCAGAGATATTCAGAGCGCTCCACGAAGACTTTAAAAACATTTTCGGGGGCATTTTTTGCCAAAATTCCATCGGCTTACCAAAGATTTGCATCGACTCGCCCTGCGCTCTTAGATGAGCTGCCACAGAGAGTCCATACGGGCCGGCCCCAATCACAACAGTAGTATCATACTTCACGCTGATAATCTCCTTTATTGCAACAACCATTGGGAACGTACACATCTTCAAGCATACGTTGCCCATCTACTGCTAAAAATAGCATCTCTGCATGATGAAATGATTTTTATACAGGTGGAGAAAGAATGAAGTTCAGGGGAAAATGTGTAGAGAAACACCCTCTCAATTGTGTCTGGCTATTCAAAAAGCGGTGGAGAAATTAAAGCATACGAGAATTCTTTCAGTTCTCGTTCACGAACCACTTTAGCCGGTACTCCTCCTACAATGGCGTAGGGAGGAACATCGCGTGTCACAACCGCTCCAGCCATCACAACCGCGCCCTTGCCAACAGTCACGCCGCCCAGGATTGTGGCGCGCATCCCAATCGAGACATTATCTCCAATCACAATAGGATGATAACTATCGGTAAAATTTGGATCGTCTATATCATGCGTGCCTGTCACTAACCATGTACCGGCAGCAATACTGACATGTTCACCAATCACGATACCGCCTGTGATATACAGCATACAATTCCAATTGATGACGGTCCCTTTTCCGATAGAAACCTTCCTTCCATTGCTCCGCACGCCAAGCATTTGAACATACTGGCCCAGGAAAATAACCACTTCAGACCCAATTCTCCATCCTAAAACGCGACGATACCAACCCATGCGGATGCTATGAAAGGGGACGTGGCTAATAATATGGTTCGTCGTATACTTGATGATAGCTGCAAACAGGTGTTTCATCTTACTGTATTACCTTCCGTGTCACACTATTCGCCTGGATACTTACCCTTTTCTCGGTTACTTGCAGCGCTTCGTCTTCCTCATCAACTGGCTGACATTCAGAAAATAAAACATTGAACAACTGTTGCCTCTTTTCATCAAACAGATTTTTCTTATCTGTTCTCTGTTACTCCTCCTCGCGTTCATAATATGTCCGGAATCTCTAATGGAGCAGGGTCACTATGCGAGGTTTTCCGACGCCGTACCGATCTCGTAAGCGCCCGAATATCCTCTCTTGGAATGGTACGCAAAAGTAGCACCACTGCGCCATAAACAACCAGGGCTACCAGGAGGATGATAAAAACCGAAATTCGATTCGAGAAGTTATTCAAGAACATAATGGCTAGCGCCATGAGCAGACTTGCTCCGATTACTTTTACTCCCACTTTCAAGCTGGCTACCGGCCACAGGCGGCGTGGAACCAGCGCAATCGAGACGCAGAGCAAAAGGAGTTCCGTGAGAGAAGTAACAGCAGCCGCGCCAACTTGCTTATATCGGTGAATGAAGATCAGGTTAAGACCGAGGTTAAAGACCAGCGCAACCGCTGCCAGAATAGTTATTTTCCTCTCCTGGTGAGAGCTTATCAATATGCTCGTTGCTACCGTGTTCGCGTAGAGGAAAACAAGGCCAGGAGCGAGAGCCTGCAACACGGGAATGGTATTGAGAAATTCAGTATTGTGATAAAGAAACCCGATGATGTTGGGAGCAGCGACAATCAACACAGTAGCGATCGGGATGCCGCAGAAGAGCAAGAAGTTCATAGACTTCACAATGGCCAGTTTCAATGTTTCTTCCGAAGTGTTGGAGAGCTTCGAGAAGACAGGGTACATGATGGTACCAACAATAAGGCCGGGTAAAAACACCATTGTATCAAAGAGACGATATCCCGCGCCATACCACCCGATTACCGCCGTTGTGGTCATGATGGAAAGCAAAAAGGTATCGACGCGATAGTAGATAACCCCAAGAATACCATAGATCATGAAAGGGATACTTGTGCGCAGTAGTTGACGTATGAGATCCGTATCGAAGGCAAAATGAAGCCCTACCAGGCGGAAAAACCAGGTGGCTTGCCATATCATGCTGATTACAGATCCTCCAAGCAACACAAAAGCCATAGTCTCGACGCCCGCTCCCCCTCTAAGGAGGAGGATGCCAACCAACGCTGACAAACCTTTCTCGAAGATTGTGCCAATTACCGGGAAAACGGTGCGCTCGAAGGCGTAATGTAATGCCGCAAATGTGGTCGCCGTCGAACTGCTTAGAAGTGTCGCGCCACAGATAATGATGAGCTGGAATTGTTCCAGAGTATAACCTAATAACCAGCTCAACAGGATTATTAGCCCGTACAGCGCAAACCAGAGGAGTGCCTTGAGCAGTAGAGTATTCGTGAGATAGCGGGTCGCCTTATCCGTTTGCTGCGCAACATCCCGCGTCACCTGCTGGTTAAAGCTTGACTCGAGCGGAAACCCCACCAGAGCCACAAAATTGATGGCCAAATAAAGCTCACCAAACTTAGCATCTCCCAGGAAACGTCCATAGGCCACAGTAAGCAGAAGAGTAGATGTCCAGGTGACAAGTTGTCCGGCGAGGGAAATAACCGTGTTATTCACTATACGTTTAACACTTACCTGCACGGCGCGTAATTTCTGGCTACCCTGGGAAGCATTTACTTCCTCTAGCTCTATTCTGTGAACTCTGCTCATCCAGGTAGAAGACCTCCGATTCTAGTCCTCCCATTATTTTTCACTAACGGTACACATACTACCACGCTTCTATGTTTGCGAGATTTTGATGCAGGTTGAGAACGAGTAGTAATCAGTGGATCAAGTATACAAACTATTCACGGCAAACGGTGTGAGCAAACAGAACCGGCGTGCCAAATGAAGGTTTCATTTCTTAGACAGAAAACGGAAATCTCAACGGTTTCTCTACAGAAACAAACACCTTTTTACTAGCTCACCGTCCCTATAATCTCATCGTGCAAGTTTGGTAGTTGGTGTTGATTTGTATACGAACGTATACCCATATCAACCTGATCTAAACACTGATGAATCGCAATATGTGCAAGAAGTTATAGTAATCTTGACGTAGTTGATGTTCTTTTTTATGCGGAAACAAGTAGGATTGGGTGATTTGAGCACTTTCCCTATGATATGAAAGGTAGGTTATTTCCGTGAGACGCACCCTGGAGGCAATTTTCCGGCATCCCCTACAGCTTCTTATATTACTCGTGCTGCTCCCAGTAATCGGGGTAGCCATGATGTACTTCATTGCTCCACGCACCTATCAGTCAACAGCAGCACTCTGGGCTTTACAGCGCTATTTTGTCGTTACTTCGACCGGCGCGCAGAGCAATCTGCTGCAAACAGAGGCGCAGACCCAGGCTAGCGCGCTCACTGAATTATTACAAACACGCACATTCGTCGATGCGGTCGTAAAAGGGATCGACCTGGCCCCAACGCTGGGACTCAGTTCAAGCGTAATGAACAATCCTCAAGAGCTAGAGTCTGCTCTGTTTAACGAGATTTCTAGCACTAAAAACGTTGTCATCACACCATCAGACGAATACCTGTATACTATTAGCTACACAAACCGCAATCCCAAAATAGCGCAACAAATTGTGGCGTCGATTATCACCAACTTCGGTGAGCAGGGACTCGAATTATCGACTGCTGAAGCGACGAATCTGCTGGTGAGTTATCAAACGCAACTTGCTGTAGCACAAAAAGACCTGAACACAGCAATCACAGCGGAGACGAAATACGCGCAAGCCCATCCAACCCAGACTCCAAACCAGTTGTTGGCGAACGATTCACAATTCGCGCTGCTTGATACTCAGAAGACACAGGCGCAGACAACCGTGCAAGGGCTTCAAGCCACGATTAACACCATCCAACAAACGATTAATACGGAAGGTACACAAACAGCGACCTTGTATAGGGTAGTTGATTCTCCTTTGCTGCCCTATCTACCTGTCTCTCGCACGAAAAGTTACCTGATCGGCGCGGGTATTGGCCTGGTAATCGCCATCCTGGCCTGCGTAATATATCTCGTCATGGTAGTGCGACGCGATCGCGGTGTGTATTCAGCAAACGATTTGCAAAATCTCGTAGCCTTTCCCGTTATTATGCAGTTGCCAAATCTGACAACAGGCTCAAAAACGCTGCTCACCACCAAAACCATACAGCACCAGGCATTACTCACCGGTAAAAGTAGCGCCAATGGATATGTTGCTAGATAGGGAGAGGCTTCATGCTGAAAAAAAATGAGACGGTAGCAGGAGAGAATGAAGGAATGAAAAACATCACAGATGAAGATATAACTGTTTCTGAAACAAAAAGTCAACCTGCAGCAGATGAAACGCAGAAACTGGCGGTGCGTCAGAAGATAGAGTTTCCCCCTGTGGTTGAAACTCCATTTCCACCTGCTAAGGTAGTATACACGAAGAAGCCTTCTGCAAGGAAACCACAAGTCACGAAACTCAATAAGCGAGATGCAGCGAACGCTCGCATATTACAAGAGCGCTGCAGGCGGCTCTGTCTTTCACTCTTTTTTCGCGAAAATGCTCCCGTGCGCAGTTTAGGTTTTACCAGCTCTATTCATGGAGAGGGTAAATCATTTTTGGCCCTGGTCACGGCACAGGTGCTTGCGCGCGACAGCGCTGATCCAGTGACACTTATTGAGTGCAACTGGGAACATCCCAGCCTGCACGAGCATTTCGACATCCCCGCTACGCCTGGACTGGCCGAATGGTTACGTGGAACATGTGATGAAGATGATATTCGTTATCAAGTTGATGGAAACTTGACTGTTATCCCTGCCGGAAACGGCTCGCAAGACGCGGTAAAGTTGCTGAAACAGGTACAGAAGAATGGCTTGCTAAAAACATTTAAGCATCCGAATGAATTGTACATCCTTGATCTCCCACCCATAGCTACTACGGGCTACGGTTCCCTGGCAGCGAGTCTGCTCGATTCGATTGTGATTGTAGTTCGTGCCCAGGTGATACCCGACAAAATGATTGCAGAGACATGTACACAACTCAAAGATTTGCCAGTTCATGGCATCATCCTCAATCAAGGCGAAAGCCAGATTCCGGACTGGCTGCGGCAACTGCTTTAGGAGAGTGATATGAAATCGATTTTCGTACTCTTAATAGCCCTGGTCGGTCTGGGACTATTCGTGCACAATTACAGCACCAGAGTACGCTTACTGGTTTTCGGTGTTGCAGCCATCATGGTGCTTTACATCACATTTGGATGAGATTTGCAATGGAAATTCAAAAGCCAATGATCTCTTTAAGGGCGCAAACGGTCTCTACACTACTGGAGAAACGTAAACGAAGCGATTTGCTTCTGTTTATTTTTTTATTTATCGGCACCCTTTGTCTCGTTCCCGGACTAGTTATTGTCAGCAATGCCATTGGCACCAGCTATATATTTGCCTTACTAGTGGTCGTGATCGTTATAACACTGGTCATACGCTGGCCGGTAGTTGGTTTCTTCGTCGTCCTCGGTGCTACTTTAGCCATTGACCAAAGTCCCGTAGCTGTTGTAGGTGGTAGCCCTTCTCTTTACATTTTCTACTGGCCTCCTTCTTTGCAGGGATTACCTGATCGGCCAATTGGTTTTTTCATGGTTTTAGTCCTCCTGGTTTTCATCTTGCATAATCTGCTCAAACGTCAAAAACTGCTGCGAGGAGGAGAACTGATATTACCTTTTTTGTTTCTTTTCGCGTTCGTTATCTGGGGCATCGTACATGGTTTGTCCGGTGGGGGAAAGCTCCAGATTATCGTTGAAGAAGTCAGATCGTTCTGGTATCTATTTTTAGG
>DAHVFL010000261.1 GCA_027316975.1 Chloroflexota bacterium
CAGCGTGTTCGGGGCCATGGTGGCTATGTTGGCGGCGATGGCGTGCCTCGCCTGAATGCGCTCGATTTACAGAAGGTCATTAAGTATCTGCCCAAACCGGTCATCGCCATGGTGGCAGGCTATGCCATCGGTGGAGGCCATGTGCTGCACCTGCTCTGCGACCTGACAGTTGCGGCTGACAACGCCAGGTTTGGGCAGACAGGCCCGCGAGTTGGCAGTTTCGATGCTGGTTGGGGCGCTACCTACATGGCGCGCGTCGTGGGTCACAAAAAAGCCCGCGAGATCTGGTATCTCTGCCGGCAATATAGCGCCCAGGAGGCCCTGGACATGGGATTGGTCAACACGGTGGTGCCGTTGGAGCGCCTGGAAGAAGAGACCGTACAGTGGGCAAAGGAGATGCTGGAGAAAAGCCCGCTTGCCCTGCGCTTCCTGAAATCGGCCTTCAACGCGGACACCGACGGCCTGGCTGGTATTCAAGAACTGGCCGGCAACGCCACCATGCTCTACTACATGACCGAAGAGGGTCAGGAGGGCAAGAATGCCTTTCTTGAGAAGCGCCCGCCCGATTTTTCCAGGTTTCCACGCCTGCCGTAGGGAGCCAGCTCTATGAAAATCGTTGACGTTCGCTGGCACAGCTATCGCCTGCCGCTCATAAACAGTTTTAGCACCGCTCACGGGGTAATGACCACGCGCGAGGGCATCATCGTGCTGGTGACTACCGGGCGCGGCATCACGGGTATGGGAGAGATAGTGCCCCTGCCAGCTTTCGGTGGGGGCAGCTTAGCGGATGCCGCTCTGCTTCTTCCGGCGCTGGCTGCGCGTCTGTATAATAAGACCCTCCACGAAGCGTTGGAATTGCTGCTTCCTGCGGATAAAACCAGTAGCGACACCCCTTGTGGGTGTCCGGTGTCGTCGTTCTATCCGATGGAAAACCAGGACGGGACACCCACAAGGGGTGTCGCTACTGGTTTGGACGTAGGCATAGTCAATGCAAACGCGGCATCCACCCTCTGCGGGCTGGAAACCGCGCTGCTCGATGCCACTGGCAAAATAGAGGGGCGCCAGGTCTGTGCGTTACTCTCTCCGCCTGGCTCTGTGCCACGAACAACCGTGGCGGTCAACGCCGTGATTGGCGCGAAAACAACGGAGGCCGCCGTTGCGGCGGCTCGAGATGCCGTCGGGAACGGGTTTCACTGCATAAAGCTGAAGGTTGGCTATGGAGTTAGCATTTCCGAAGAGTTAGAACGTGTCGCTGCTGTGCGTGATGCCATCGGAGCGGCTGCTCACCTGCGCCTGGACGCCAATGAAGCCTGGAAGCTTGAGGAAGCGATTGCCATCCTCTCTCGGTGTGTGCAATATGACATCCAGTATGTCGAGCAGCCATTGAAGGCGCGCGAGCTCGCTGGAATGCGCGCGCTCAGGCAGGCCATACCCATCCCGCTTGCCGTTGATGAAGCGTTGCGCGACATGGAGAGCGCCAACCTCGTTCTTGATAGCGAGGCGGCTGATATCCTTGTAATCAAGCCCCAGCTTGCGGGTGGGCTACGCGCCGGTCGGCAGATCATCCAGGCCGCGACCGGGCGGGGCGTGCGCTGTGTCGTTACAGGCACGCTCGAGGCAGGCGTGGGACTGGCGGCGGCCCTGCACCTCGCTGCTGCGTCACCCGCAGTGACGCTTGAGTGCGGCCTGGCAACTCTTCACCTGTTGGGTGATGACCTGCTCATCGATGATCTAGTTGTCCGCGATGGTTTCATGGCTGTTCCAACGGGCGTTGGCCTGGGAGTTGCGCTGGATTGGGACGCGCTGCACAGGTATGCTTTATAAGAGGTCTTCATTGAACACAACTGACATAGTATTACCCGATTGGTTGGCCCGTTGCGCTGAAAACCGCCCGGCACACCTGGCCGTGCAGTGCGGCCAGGCGCACTGGAGCTTCGCGGAGCTGGATCGCCAGGCAACCAGACTTGCGCGGCAGCTTGCCAGCGCAGGCGTGCGGGAAGGGCATCGTGTGGCCCTGCTGGCTGCCAATAGCCTTTCCTACGTTGCGTTTGTTCACGCGCTGACCCGGCTAGGTGCCATCCTGGTGCCACTTAATCTTCGCCTGACCCTGGAAGAGCTATGCTGGCAGGTTCGTGATGTGCATGCCTCGCGCCTGGTCTTTGATGCGGACAACGCGAGTCTGGCCGGGGAGATTGGACGCGCTCTGCCACAACTGCCTCTGGCTACGCTGGCAAGCGGATCAACGCAGGGCGAAATGGTTTTGAGCGAACTGCCCGAAAAAGATGTTCCACTGCGAACCCTTATTGACCTCGGAGCGACACAGGCCATTCTATACACTTCTGGCACAACCGGGCAGCCGAAAGGCGCGATTATCACGTATGGCATGCAGTGGTGGAATGCCGTTGGCTCGGCTCTCAATCTTGGGCATAGTCCCGATGATCGCTGGCTTGCCTGCCTGCCGCTTTTCCACATCGGCGGCCTCTCCATCCTGATGCGCAGTGTCATTTATGGCATCAGCGTGATGCTGTACAAAAAATTTGACCCTGTAATCATCAACCAGGCGCTATTTGAGGATAAGATAACCATTATCTCGGTTGTTGCCGTAATGCTGCAACGTATGCTCGCTGCTCTCGACGGCGACGGGGAGGCAGGGAAAGGAGCAACGTATCCCGCGACACTACGCTGCGTGCTGCTTGGCGGCGGGCCTGTTCCCCGGCCACTACTTGAGGAATGCTTACTTCGCGATATTCCAGTTGTACAGACATATGGCTTAACCGAAGCCTGTTCGCAGGCGGTGACGCTTTCACCGGAAGACGCAAAGCGCAAACCCGCTTCCGCCGGACGCCCGCTCCCTCCTGTCCAGTTGCGCATCATAGATGATAACAGGCCAGCAGCTCCAGGTGAGCCGGGCGAGATTTTTCTGCAAGGGCCAACCATCACACCTGGCTATGCCGGTAAAGCAGAGGCAACGGCCCAGGCGTTTCACGATGGCTGGTTTGCTACGGGTGATATCGGCTATCTCGATAAAGATGGCTACCTCTATGTTCTCGACCGCCGCGCTGACCTTATTATCTCTGGTGGAGAGAACGTTTATCCCGCCGAGATCGAATCCGTCCTGCTTTCTCACCCGGCAGTGGAGGGAGTCGGCGTGTGCGGGCAGGCAGACCCGCAGTGGGGCCAGTCACCGGTTGCCTTTGTCGTTCTCAAAGCTGGTAGCACGGTAAGCGCGCAGGAGTTAGCGAACTATGCAGCGCAAAAACTGGCTCGCTATAAACAGCCCAAAGCTATCTACTTTGCCGGGCAGCTACCGCGTACCTCTTCAGGAAAGCTCATCCGCCGGGAACTTCCCACTTTGCTGCAAACCCTCCATAACACCGGCGCGCTCTAATCTGAGACTTGCTGTTGGAGACGCGCCCGCCGCAGGTGTCCCAGCGATGGAGGTAAACGCCCGCCGGTAGACAGCCACGACCCGGCGATAATTAACAGGAATCCTACGATAATGGCCGCGTTTAATGGCTCACCGAGCAAGGCGACGCCCAGGAAGACGGAGACAACTGGATTGACGTAGGTTATGACAGTGCCGCGGCTGGCTCCAACCTCGGCTATGAGCGCGAAGAAGGCCAGATAGGCCAGGGCTGTACAGACCAGGCCGAGCACGATCAGGCTCGCTATTACTGAGAACGAGGGAAATCTGCTGGGAAGGCGCGTCACGGCCAGGGGCAGCAGGACGAGGGTGGCGGTGGAACACTCGATGACTACTACACCGAGGCGGGGCAGCGCAGCGATGACCGGCTGCTTGATGAGCAGGGCGCTTATGGCATAGGCCGTGGCAGCGAGCAAGACAAAAGCCGCTCCAAGCAGCCGTTGTCCATCTCCGCCAATGTCGAGACCCAGCAGGACGATTACACCCCCCATGCCAATGAATAGCCCGACCAGGCGCAGCCCACCTACACGCTCACCGGGGTCGAAGCGCAGCGCGAACAGCGCAACCAGCAGCGGATCGGCTGCGATGAGAAGGCTCGTGAGCGACGATGCAATGTGCGTTTCTCCATAGCTAATCAACAGGAATGGCCCTATGATCTGTATGAAAGCGAACGCGGCAATCATAAGCCACTTTTTACGGAACTGCCGCAATACTCCCCGATGGATTGCTACGGGAAGGAGCGCAATCGACGCAATACCGACGCGCGCAAATACTACCACGGCTGGGTCCAGTTCGCTTACCGCAATCTTGATGAAGAAGTACGGAATGCCCCAGAAAATCGACATTGTGGCGAATAGCAACCAGCCCCTGCGTGTCATGAATCCTCCTGTTGAGCGTCAATTGGTAATAAGCAGAAACACACAGTGTTTTCTGTTGTTACCATTGTACAATGCCTGATAGTTCCCTGATGAATAGTCACAAGCAAGATCGGTAGTGGCCTGTCATCCTGAGCGCAGCGAAGGATCTCGCTTGCCATGCCGAGATCCTGAGCGCAGCGAAGGATGACAGTCCCGCGATTCCGGTCGTTACCGGGCATCAGGACGGGACTACGGATCATTCCCGAGTTTGGTCATCAAAATTCATTAGAATAGGACAGCGGCGACACTTGTTTGGATATTTACCCCAACAGCGCTGGCACGAGCAATAATTGCCCGTTCTCGACCGTGTTGTTGGCAGCAAGCGGTTGTGATGCAATGAGCAGCAAACCCTGCTGGTCGGGAATGATGCCGGAGTACGGAAGCGACCCTGTATACGTGCCGTCAGGGCTGACCTGGAGAGGAAGAGTGGTCGCGCTGGAAATAGCCGACAAGGTGTGATCGAAGAGTGTAGCGCTCGTTGAGCCATCGGCCAGCACGCTGGTTCCGCTGAGCTGGAGAGGAGAACGCAGCATTGTTTGCGCCGCGATGTCCTGCGGCAATGTTGTTCGCTTCTGCCCGGCCAATCCCAGCGTGACGCCTGCCGTATAAGCGGCGACAACGAACCATAGCCCTTTATTATCATGTCGCAGCAGGCGTTGCAGTGTCACATTAACCACCATATGCGGGTTGGCTTGAAACAGTTGAACCTGCGCAGTAATACCATCGTTGCTCAAAACCGTATCGCGCGCGTCCACCGCCGGCCACTTAAAGACATCTTTGGACAACCCTTGCGCCGTTGCCAGGGGATCATTCCAGGGCAGCGCTTGCCCGCTATCCGCGTTTTGTTGCAAAGCTTCGGCCTCGGCGCGACTAGTTACGGGATACAGACCTGGAAAAGCGATACGGCTGAACGTGCCATTTTTCCACGCATACTCGCGATAGATGTTCTGTTGCAGTGGTAATAAAAACGCGCTGGCATCAGCTGTAATAGTTGTATCCAGCGCGCCAGTGATTATAGTGTTGGCCTTGCTGACCTCGACGGTTCCCTGCCGCAGGCCGCTTTGCGCGAAAAGGGTGGTAAGTTGCGGCTTTTTGCCAGGCATAGCGCAACCGAAAACATACACATCCAATGTCTTCTGCGTATCATTATGCGTCACCTGTACGAGCGAGGCAGGTTGTCCACCATCCAACTGGCTCACGAATTCTACTGCCGCCAACTGTTCGGAGTTCGATTGTAAATGCACGAGCTGCGTATAATCCGCGGTGCGGATCAGTCCCGCGCAATTCGTCGCAGTCACGGAAGCAGGCGCGGATGGCTGGTGACTCACGACCAGGAGATGCACCAGGGCAATCACTGCCAGCGCTAGTAGCAACAGCGCAAATGGGCGCGGTCCCCTGTAGTGGCGTTTATCTGCTGCCCGGCGTGGCGCGCGACGAGGTGGTGCCGGAATAATAATGATTGGCTTGCGCTGCGTCTCTGCATTTGACATACCATTTCCCTGTTCTCTCTGATGAATGTATTGATTTCTCTTTTCATTCTATAGAGTCGGGCGAAATGCAAAACTTGCAGGTATACATAATTTTTCAGAAAAATGTTACAATCAGTAACAACTGGAAAGGAGACGCGGCTTCTTCTCCCCGTAGGATAGAAACACATACAAGATGAGAGATGTCGCACGAACATACACATGATTGATGAAACTGTGGGGCCGTTTGAAGAAATTGCCGGAGAAGCGGTGCGCGTGCTGGACGCGGCAAATGCTGATGGTATTCCCCTGCGCCTGCTGGGTGGATTAGCAATTTACCTGCAATCCAGTAGCGCGCAGACGCACGAACAACTGAAACGTGCCTATAAAGATCTCGATTTTGTGGTGCTTTCAAAGTTTACAGGCAAAACAAAGGTGTTATTTGCGAAGTTGGGCTACTCCGCCAACAAGAATTACAATGCCCTGCATGGGCATCAACGGCTTCTTTTCTGGGATGAGCAGCACGGGCGGCAGGTTGATATTTTTGTTGATCGCATGCAAATGTGCCATACCATCGATTTTCGCTCGCGCCTGCATATCGATGAGCGCACGCTGTCGCTGGCGGACCTCATACTGACCAAGTTACAGATCGTGGAGCTGAACGAAAAAGATATGCTCGATACCATGGCCTTGTTCATCGATTTCGACGTGGAAGATGCAGAGAAGGGCATCAACGCGGCCTACATTAGCGGCCTGACCGCCAGTGATTGGGGCCTGCAAAAAACGCTCGACACCAATTTGAAAAAGATGAAAGCCTTCGCCGCCGAACGCAACTTCCCGCAGCATGTTCAAGAGCGCATCGAAAAGCTGCTGGCTCGTATGGAGAAACAGCCCAAATCCTTTTCGTGGAAGACTCGCGCCATGGTTGGCGAGCGCGTGCGCTGGTATGAATTGCCAGAAGAGCCACGCTAGATGGTGCCAGGCTGATGTGCAAAGTG
>DAHVFL010000262.1 GCA_027316975.1 Chloroflexota bacterium
GCCTTATTGTACCACAAATCAGGCTTACAGTCTCCCCGCGTCTGACTCACAATGTATTAGGAAATGGAGTCAGACATTGCCTACTACCTCCGCTATACCCATGCTACCGACATGGGAGTTTTTGATGCCTCAGAGAATCATTCGAGCCGCCTACTATGGCCGCGTATCGGACCCGAAGCAGGAGAAGATGTATTCCCCCTCGTTCCAGAAGGAAAAATGCCTCGCGTACATCAGGGAGAACAAATACGCCCACAAGCAGGAACACGAGTTCTTCGACACCTATACCGGGCGCGACTGGCGGCACCGCAAGGATCTGCAGAAAACGATAGAGGGCGCCAAACACCACGAGTTCGATGTCGTCGTAATGTACCGGCTGGACAGGTTCAGCAGGGAATTGACCGGGCAGATCGTGGTGCGCGACCAGCTGAAGTACTACGGAGTGAAGACCATCACCCTCGATCCCGACGAACACGCAGACGACGACAGCGCGCTCGGCACCGTCATCCAAGCGGTGTACGGGTTTCAGGCTGAGATCACCAGGAAAAAGATCGTCGAAATTACGCAGGACGGGCTGCGGGAGAGGGTCGCCCAGGGAAGGCTCCTGGTGGGGAGAAAAGCCAAGTACGGTTACACCTGGCGGGACCTGGTCATCGCCGACGCTGACGGGAAAGAAAAGATTATCCCCAAGGCCTACTGCATCGTCAATGACCAGGAGTCGTTCGTGGTGACAATGATCCACGAGCTCTACCAGAAGGGCTGGGGAGTGCTGCGCATAGCCAACCACCTGACCGACAACGGCTTCCCCACCCCCAATGGAGGAACCATCTGGCGCTCCCAGACCGTGAGCGAAATACTCAGGGACGAGTTCTATATCGGACGCGCAGCCGCGTACAAGCGCAAATACGAGTTTATACCAGGCGAGGGTGTCTGGCGGACCATGCGCCCGCAAGAGGAGTGGGTGTACCTGCCCGATGGGGTGGTGCCAGCGATTCTTACCGTCGAGGCGTTCGAGCGCAGCCAGAGGCAAATCGCGCGGAACACGACGTACTCGCCGCGCAACAACGAGAGCATAGAGGACAGCCTCTGCATCCGGGGCATCGCCAGGTGCGGGTATTGCGGCAGCAACCTGAGCGTCTCGCGCTACAAAAAGCGCGGGACGGTATACTATATCTGCTACAAGGCGAAGAACACCCGCGAATGCACCGGTCTGTGTGTAAAGAACTTCATTCTCGACGACACGGTGTGGCAGGAGGCGGTCAAGGTCATCTGTAACCCGGCCCGCGTTGAGAAAGCGATAGCGGACAAACGAACGGAGGACCCGCACAGGGACACCATCGCATCCCTCAACCACACCCTCAACGATACGGTGCAACGCATCCAGAACCTCATGGAAACGCTCGAGACGACACCCAATACCGAGGAGAACAAGGAGGCCCGCGCGCTCATGAGCATGCGCCTGACGGTCCTGTCCAACCTGAGAGCAAAGGTGGGCGAGGACCTCGACCGCATCAAGCGGGAGCAGGTGAACTGGTCGCAGGCGCAGAAGGCCGTGCGGGAGTTCAAGGCCTGGTGCGACGAGAAGCGGCCCCGGCTCGCCGACAAGAGCTACAACCCGACCTGGCAGGAGAAGCGCAACGCCCTCGAGCAGATCGGCATGCGCGTGTTCGTCTACAAGGAAGAGCACAGGCCGCGCTTCGCCTTCGAGGCGATGCCGCCCGCCATCGGGGAGGCGCTGGGGGGCGACATTGGCTCCGCATCCCTGTGAGCATCTTGATGGTCGTTGATTTGCCCGCGCCATTCGGCCCGATCAGCCCGATCATCTCTCCACGCTGAATATCTAAGGAGAGGTTCTGCACTGCCTCAACTATACGTACCTGGGGATTGACGACGCTGCGCAACCCGCCCAGCAGGCCCGGTCGTCTTCTGGCTATACGAAACGATTTGCTCAGGTCAACGGCCTCGATCATAACTTCCACTGGAACACCTCCTCTTGCTTGTAGTGAAACATCAATTGTGACTACTTCGTGATAAAAAACCGTAGACTTTCCCCACACCGGGCACTATACTATCAGCGTGAGGTTGATGGAGCGGAATCGAAAGGAGTGACAATCTATACATGACGATTGCCAACCGCATGGGCCGGGATATACAGACAGGGACATTGATTTAAACCAATGGCAGGCTAGTTTTAAAACACTGCATATAGTAATTCCACAAAGGTCCCTCGTTCTCAAAAATATCCCGGCCCATGTCGTTTCTTTTCACCTCGTTTGCACTTCTTCCTTTTAACTCCCCGTACTTTGATAATGCCTGACACCAAATCCCCACAGCCATAGCGCGATGCTTGCAAAAAGCAGCGCCGCCAGTGGCGATAGAAAGACCACCCAGACGGGCAAATTGAGGGGCAACGCTCTATTCAACAGGTAACAGGTAGGCAGGTACGCGCCAAAGGCCAGCGGTACTACGAAAAGCAGGATACGTTGGATTGCCTGGTGGTAGATGGTGATAGGGTAGCTCAGCATCTCGCGCCCGCCGTAGTACAGGCTATTGGTGAGCTCGGTTGACTGCACGGTCCAGAAACACATCGTCGCCCCCATCAGCAACACGGACACGAATATCACTCCGCCACTTATGACGCCCATCAGCAGCGCCAGCGCTTTTAAGGGCGTCCAGTTGATACCACGCAGCAGGGCAAGGCTCACCAGAAAGGCCAGCATTCCTTCTGTGAGACGCCCCAGGCGGCGCAGGCGAAATTCGCTGCTGGCAACCAGAATGAGCGCGCTAAGAGGGCGCAGCAGCACGCGGTCAAAGTCGCCACGCCGGATGGTCTCGTCAAAGACATCGATGCCGGCCCCGAAAAGCTCGGCCAGCCCAAAGCTGAACGAAGTGATGGCGGCAAGCAGAGCGACCTCGCCAATATGCCAGCCAAGCATGGTGGGGAACTGCACAAAGTAGATCAGCATGGTGAGAAATTCCAGGCCGGTCACGCTAAGATACGTGAGGATATCAACCACCAGGTTGATTTTGTACTGGAGCTGCGCCCGCACCTGCATGGCAACCAGCCGCCGGTAGAGTTGCAGATCGCTCGCGATTGCGTTCACTTAATCACTCTCCCTTCAGTAGCGACGCCCCTTGCGGGCGTCCCGTGCATGTTTCTTTTCTATCCACGCGAGGATGATCCACGCGAGGATCATATTAGAAGACAGGACGCCCGCAAGGGGCGTCGCTACTTAGCCGCCCTGCGCAACGACGCGCCGCGTTGCGCTGGCGGTGACAGAACGCGCTAAAAGTGTCATCACGATAAGCCAGAGAAGCTGGCGCAGGAATTCGATGAGCAATGCTCCGCCAACCAGTTTCCCCAGGAATATCTGGGCCGGCACGTTCATCAGGCCGTTGAAAGGGAGCCAGTCGGCGATGTTGCGCAGCCAGATTGGGAAAAATGGCAGAGGAACATAGCTACCGGTGAAAACAAGCGCGATCACGGTGGCTAAGGTGCCGAAGGCGCGCGCTTCGAGTATCCAGAACGCGGCAAGGTTGAAGAGCACGCGATAGGCGATGCCGATCATTGCCCCAACCGGCAAGCTCAGCACGAAGGGCAGCCAGGAACGCCAGTCGAGCGGCGCGCCAAAACGAAAGAATAGCATCCCGGCTAGATAGGTTGGCAGACCGCGAAAGAGCAGGTAATAGACGCTGCGCCCCATCTCGCGGCTGAACCAGTACCAGTAGAAATCGCACGGTTTGCTGAGGTCAGAGACGATTTCGCCCGAACGGATGGTGAGCATCAGGTCGTACCAGCCGAAGGTCAGGACGATCATCACCAGCGCTTGCACCAGCCAGACGTAGCGCAGGGCGTCGGTGAGATCATACCCACCTGCCAGGTGTCTGGCTTGATAAAGGGCGATCATGACATAGCTGAAAATCACGCCGAAGACGATATTGGTCAACAAGCCCGCGAGGTTGGCCCAGTTGTAGATGAGTTGCCGCCGGAAGGCGGTGCGAGCTACCTCTACATAGAATTGCAGCATCACTTCCTCTCCTGTTTATTGCAGCACAAAAAGCCAGCAACCCGCCTCGTTGGGGTGTTCTGGCTGGCTCTCTCATAGAAACAACCGCAACGGTCGCCCTGGCTCCCATTGTCGTTGGAACCGGTTGCAAGATAATATAGCCATCCAGAGCGAACTTCTGGAAATGTTTACCTGTTCTGGCTGCCATGCGCTCGACGGCTGGAATCTGGGCGGCACCGGGCAGGAAGACGTAAACCGCGCGTGGGTCGGATTGGACTGGCACGTCGTATGCCGGGTAACGGTCGTGGTAGCGGTAGAGGGACTGGTTGAGGACGACGCAGGTGATAGCTTCGTTGCTGTAGAAAACCAGGCGATAACATATCCAGTAATCAGTGTAAAGATGCGTGACGTGCATACGCAAGAGATCGCGCACCAGCATATTCTCCTGCTGGCGACTGGCCTGGACGGTGGGTATATCTCGAAAGACGCTGATGCTGCCCCAGAGCAAAACCAGCCCTGCCAGCAGGAGAATGCTTCTTCCCAGTATACGTCTCAACTGGCCGGTATTTACCCACGTTGAGAGGCTGTTCCCGGCAGCGATGGGTGGTAACTCGCTTTCACGCCAATTGCTCCAGAGCGGGGCAATCACGGCGGGAGTGGAGACGAGCAAGCCGGTTAAATAGCGGGCGTTGGTTGGAAAGACTGCCGCGACCGGACTCAAGGCGTACTGGATGAAGAAAAAAGCAGCGCTCAAAAGCAGCGCGAGCCGCACAAAGTAACGGATGCTATCCCTGCTCTGTTCGGCTGGTCGCGTTCGACGTGGGGCGATCCGCCTGAGCCGGTTCAGACCAACGAGTGTTTGCAGCACGGCTACTACCCATAACATGAGCAAAGTGAGACTCCAGAGCAGGGTTAAAAGCTCCTGCCATGCGGCATACGTTGCATTCAAACAATTGAAAAAAGTCATGCTGGGCACGCCGTACAAGATCAGCCTGGAGTCGTAGCAAAGCGGGGGCGCGCCGGTTATCGAGGGCAAGCTCACTAATAGCGTACCGGCAATGTTGCCTTCTAATGGGAAACGATTGAAGCGGTGAGGGAGTAACAGGGTTCCCGTGTAGTTATCGCGTAGCTTCTGAAGTATTTCCCATGAATTCAGTACGGGATGGGATGTGTTGTAGATAATGAGGGGCAAGGCTCCGATCGCCAGACCGAGCAGTAAAAAGGGGAGTACGCGCCAGGAGAGCAATGTGCGCCAGCAAAACACGAGCAGGAGCAGGCCGGACATCAGCATGAATACGACAAAAATATAGTCGCTCCATACTCCCAGCCCCATTACCAGTCCCCACAGGGCATAGCCGAGCGAGAAACGCCACCTGCGACGGCCCGCGACGAACTGATCGTTGGCAAGCGCAAGCCAGCCGGCCAGTAAGAACCCCGGCGCGCCAAATGCCAGCATTTCGGGATACCCGCCAATCGCCACTATTTCCGTTTGCAAAACAATGTTTGATCCCAGACCCAGCAATGCCAGCGTCACCAGCGCCAGTGGTTTTGAATAGAGCAGGCTGGTCAGCAGGTACATACAGGCAAGAAAGAGCGCGAATAGAAGTAAGGGAGCAAGTCGCAAGGTGACAACTGAAGCTCCGAAAAGGCGAAAAAGTCCCGCGGCTAGATAGGCTTCGGTCGCACCCATATAGAATTGCCCATAAAAAAAGATGGGAAGCTCTCCGCGATTGTTGATATGCAGGGCCATGAGACCCATGATTGACTCGTCGCTATTGGACTGGGGCCACCCAAGCTCGATCAGCACAAGGCGCAATGTGACAGCCAGCACAATCAATACGAGTGCGGCGATGCCATATTCACCGATTTTTATTTGCCTGACACGTAACATCACATTTTCTTTATTTGAGCGTCATATTTTGAGGGTGCGACGACGCTCATTGTAACATATTTACTTTGCTCAATACATATCAAACCTGCGCGACAGGCTGAAAGAAGGGTACGCGGGCAATCCGCTTGTAGCGGATTGCCCGCGTACCCTTCTCTTTTGTCAGGCATTGTCTAACGCAACTTCATGCCAGATCACACCACCTGCGGCATACGTTTCTGCGCTTCGACGACGGCTTCGGCGGGGTATTCGTAGTCTTGCAGGCGACCGGCGAAGTAGGAGTCATAGGCGCCCATATCGAAATGACCGTGACCGGACAGGTTGAAGAGAATAACGGGCGACTCACCGGCTTCTCTGGCTTTGAGCGCCTCGTCTATGACGGCTCGCACGGCGTGGCCTGATTCTGGCGCGGGTATGATGCCTTCGACGCGGGCGAATTGCACGGCGGCTTCAAATGTGGCGATCTGGTGGAAGGCGCGAGCGTCGATGATGCCTTCATGGTGCAGTTGCGAAATCAGCGGAGACATGCCGTGGTAGCGCAGCCCGCCCGCGTGGATGCCCGGCGGCATGAAATCATGACCCAGCGTGTGCATCTTGACCAGCGGGGTCATGCCTACCGTATCGCCAAAATCGTAAGCGTAGACACCCTTTGTCAGACTGGGGCAAGACATCGGCTCGGCAGCTACAAAGCGCGTTTTGAGACCCCGGCGCAGCCTTTCGCCAATGAATGGGAAGGCCAGACCGGCATAATTGCTGCCGCCGCCCGTGCAGCCAATCACCACGTCGGGATAGTCGCCTGCGCGCTCCATCTGGAGCAGAGCTTCCTCGCCGATAATGGTCTGGTGCATCAGGACGTGGTTCAGTACGCTGCCGAGCGAATACCTGGTGGTGCCGCCGCT
>DAHVFL010000263.1 GCA_027316975.1 Chloroflexota bacterium
CCGGAGTGCTACACCATCCCGGTTACGGCAACGGTTGGCTCTGGGCGGAGTGATGCTCATCTCGATCTTTATGAACTTTTTTCAACTGGGCCAGAACGGATTCTGTCTTAATTTTCGTGTTTCTTTGTAAGTGGGGTGTGAACATATCTTCTAGCTAACTCAAGAGCCACTTCATACTGTTCAGCTTATCCCAAACTTGGTTGTGCAGGGTAGAAGATTAGACAGATTCGTAACAGCATGTCGATCATTTTACTCATCCGCTTGCACATCCCTCCAACTATTGCCGTATTTGAGATCATAAAATGTTGTTCGGCTAATATCATAGATGCTCATGATTTGACTCGGTTTTGCACCCTGCTGGATGAGTTTCCTGATATGCTTCACATCTTCCTCACTGAGCCTTGACCGTTTTCTCATCGCGTCTTGTAGAGCCTTTTTTCGTTCGTCACTAAATTTTTTACCTTCACCCGCCTGCGCTAAGTTTTGCCTGTGCTCATCGCTAAATACTCGCCCTTTACGCAACCATGAAAAGCGCCGTTTAGTTTCGTCAGTATGCTTAAAATCTTTTCCAAGCCGATTATATCCGTTATATTCGGTGCCAAGCGCATCTAACCAATATCGCTCTCTTAAAGCCAAACCGTCCTGTGTACACCCCTCTAGCAGTTCTACCCTAAAACGCTTTATTTCATAGGTACGCATGTCGGCATAAAGTTTAGGAGAATATTCAGGGTGTTTTACCGAGTCGTATCTGTGCATCCTCAACCTCGTTTTCAAGTCAGTGCTACGCCCAACATATTGCTTACCGGTATCAAGAGAGGTGATACAGTAAATCCCACAGATGTTACGCGGTATCTTATGCATAATGTATCCATAGAGGTCATGTACTTCAAGATGCATAAGGAAACTCTCTCCTTCTGACTTTTTCCCTCTCAAATCGGTTCTCTGGCGCTTATTATAACCATTAACATTTGTATGAAGCGCTTCTATCCAGCAATCTTCTCTCTCTAGCAAAGCCTTTTGTGGACACGGCTCCAAGATTTCAATGGTAAAGGACTCCAGCCCATACAAGTGCATTTCGCCGTATAGAAGCGGTAAAGTGGTATTATTACTCCCGGCATTATACTTATGCATCCGCATGCGCCTTTGCACATTCTTGCTGCTTCCCACATACTGCTTCCCATTAATTGTACAAGTGATGCAGTAAATGCCACATGTTGACGGCGGAATCAGATAGAGAGCGTCGAAGGTATAAATGGTACTCAATGCAATTTCCCCTTTGCCAAGGGGACGAGCAGTATTAAGTGCTCGTCCACAATAGAATCTGGCGTTTCTTACATCTCTTGCAAGGATACAGCCTGGACGATCAAGCGTCGTGCATTCCTGTCTGCTCCCTGTCGTACTGCTCCTGCCAGGAGCGGTACTCGGCTTCCCATTGCTGATGTTCTTCAGGCGTGGCCGGAAACACTTGTAGGCTGAGATTCCCCAGCACACAACCGATGCTGTAGTACCAGGAGTCTTCTTCATGTGGATAGCCCGCCAGGTCAAGAGCGGTCAGGCTGAGTTCCTCGATCAGTTTCACATCGGTGTAGGCACGGCTCTCAGGGATCGGGTCCATATAGTAGTCGCGCCGCCCGACTCGGTAGCCACGTGCGGTGTCGGGATGGCTGAACGTGACCAAAGCGGTCGCATCGGGGCGCAACTGGCCTGTTCGAGGCGACAGGAGACAACCATGTAGCGCCCCGAAGTAGAAGCCGACATAAAGCAGACGATCCTCATGCCGACCGTCAAAGTAACCATGTGCGGCATCTCGCTTGAGGTTCGCGACAAGATGAACATCTGAGAATGGTTTGTTGCCTTTATAGTCGCCACTGAGCGACCAGCACAAACCATCACAGTAGTGTTTGGCAAAGGTAGGATTCTCTATGTCGATCAACGGAGTAAGGTGCAGGTTGCGCGCAATCTGTAACGGTGTCACTGGCATCTAGTGCGTGTCCTTTCTTGCTGTGTGTTTGACACTGTCATACGTACATGGCACAATGCACTACTAGAGCAGAACTACGGTAACAATGTCTGTGGACGTTCTCACTCGCTGGCTTGCTGTCTGACACACAGCAAGCCCATTTAGCTTTAAAACCCCCTTTCTAGTACAATTTAGAGCGATTTGGCATATGTCTATACAATATTAAACATATTCTGACAAATAAGTCAAGTCCTATTCCCGTTACCGCAATTATGCATGGTAACGTTGACTTATAAACAGTTACACGCTACAATAGGCCAAACAACGGAAGAGGGGAGAACAAGCCTGACATGGCTGATAATGAACTGCTAACAGTCGATGAAGTCGCTAAGGAAGTTAAGGTTCATACCGAAACGGTAAGAAGCTGGATACGTAAAAGGGAACTTCCAGCCATTGATATCGGGGGCGAATACAGAATATATCGCAGGGACCTTGAGGACTTCTTACAGCGTAGAAAAACAACACGAGACAGGGAAAGCACCTAGCCGCCCTCAAGCTAGCACTACACCAACCTGTGGCCTGGACATACCAGCCACAGGTTTTTTGATTGCCAGCGAGCTTCCATTACAAGGATGAGAAATCTCTCATCTATTTCCAACGAAAACCCAATAACCGCGCTGTAAGATTGGACTCAAAGGGAAATAATCTCTTGAATAGCACTATACCTATAAGAAAAAGGGAGGAAATATGTCCGATACCCTAGAAGTGATTACTCCTATCGAGTCCAGGTATGTTGACGAACACCGGAATGTTACACCATCCCGGCTGTGGCAACGTTTAGGGCTAGGCGGGGTCTTGCTCATCTCGATCTTCATGAACTTCTTTCAGTTGGGGCAGAATGGCTTTGCCAATCTTTATTACGCTGCTGCGATTCGAAGTATGCTGGACAATTGGAGAAACTTCTTTTATGTCTCTTTTGACCCCGGTGGCTTCGTCTCGGTAGACAAGCCGCCCCTGGGATTCTGGCTGCAAGCGGCCAGCGCCAAAATCTTCGGCTTCACGCCTTTCAGCATCTTCTTGCCCCAGGCGCTGGCCGGAGTGCTCTCGGTCTTCCTACTCTATACCCTGGTGCGGCGTCACTTCGGCGTCATGGCCGGCCTGCTCGCGGCGCTGGCGCTGGCCATCAGCCCCATCAGCGTGCTGACCAACCGTAATAATACCATCGATAGCACGCTGGTACTCGTCATGCTGCTGGGAGCCTGGGCAGTAGTAAAAGCGGCGGAGAATGGCAAGCTGCGCTGGCTGCTGCTCTGCGCAGTCTTCGTCGGCCTCGGCTTCAACATCAAAATGCTGGAAGCCTACCTCGTCGTACCCGCCTATGGCCTGCTCTACCTGCTGGCCGCGCCCCGCCGCATCTGGATACGCATCGCGCACCTGGGCCTTGCAGCATTACTCATGCTCACCATCTCGCTCTCCTGGGCCGTCGCGGTAGACCTGACCCCGGCTTCGAGCCGCCCCTACGTCGGTTCGAGCCAGAACAACTCTGAACTCAGCCTGGCCCTCGGCTACAACGGCATTCAACGCCTCCTGGGACAAGTCTTTGGCGGCAATTCTAGCACTACGAATACGAATACGGGCAGCACGAGTGGAAACACCACCACCGGACAATTCCCCCCTTCCGGCACATTTAATGGAGGGGACTTCCAGCACCCCACATCAGGCGGGCAAGCACCGCAAGGTATTGGTGGTGGTAATGGTGGCGGCATGTTCAACACCGGCAATCCCGGTCTGCTGCGTCTCTTTAACGAGCCATTAGGTGGGCAAATTGTCTGGCTCTTGCCCATCGCCCTGCTGGGCATACTCGCCCTGGCCTGGCAACGCCGCCCGCGCTTCCGGGGCATACCCGAATTCAGCCCGCAGCAACGCTCAATGATTTTATGGGGCGTGTGGCTGCTGACCATGGCGGTCTTCTTCAGCGTCGCAACATTCTTCCACCAGTACTACCTGTCAACCTTCGCCCCGGCCATCAGCGCCCTCTTCGGCATCGGCGCGGTCGTCATGTGGCAGGATTACCGGCGCTCCGGCTGGCGTGGCTGGCTGCTGCCCCTCGCGCTTCTGCTGACCGCCCTTGAACAAATTCACATTATCGTGAGCAACCCGGACTGGGGCGTGTGGCTGATCCCCCTGATCGCCATCCCCTGCGCAATCGCGGCAGCCGTCCTCATCGCGGCTCGTTTGATGCCACGCCTGCGGCTCAGCGCGCGTGTGCTGGCCCCGGCGCTCTGTGTCGCTTTGCTGGCGCTTATGCTCACCCCGGCGGTGTGGTCTGCCATCCCCGTGCTGGCGAATCAGGCGTCAAACCTCCCCGTCGCTGGTCCGAGCGCACAATCCGGCGCTGGTTTCGGAGGAGGCAACAGCACCGCCGATACCGCGCTGATCAAATACCTGGAAGCGCACAAAGGCAATGCGAAATACCTCGTCGCCGTTATCAGCTCGAACGAAGCAGACGCTATCATCCTGGCAACCAACCAGCCCGTTATGGCGCTTGGCGGCTTCTCCGGTAGCGACCCCATCCTGACGACGACCCAACTTGCCGCGCTGGTCAAGAGCGGAACCATCCGCTACGTCTTGCTCAACAGCAACGGCGGGGGCAGTCCTGGCGGAGGCCAGAGCGCTCTCACCACCTGGATCACGCAGCACGCCACCGCAGTCCCATCCAGCCAGTGGCAATCCTCCTCCTCAACGAGCGGCGGATTCGGCGGCGCGGGCCAATTGTACGTGTTCGCATCCGGCTCGTAAGGCCAGACAACGTTCCAACGCCGTGCAACGCAACACCGCTTCCTGCGCATGCGCAGGAAGCGGTGTTGCGTTGCACGACAGATTATGAGAGAAATCACATACTATTTCAATCGTCATCACATCTACCCGCTTTATACTTCGATTGCGGCAAACGAAGACGCCGCATCGAATACTATAAAGAAAGGAGGTAACGTATACCAATGAAAGATAATGAAGAGTTGGCCTGGACCCGGTTGGATCAACCGTCCGCTCCGCGACGCGGGCGCAGATGGCTCGTGATCGGGGGCCTGGCTCTTGCCTTCACGCTCGCCCTGGGCATCGGAACGATTATCGGTTCGATGACTGGCACCACCCAGGCTGCGGCCCTTACGCAGTCGAGCGCCAGTAGCGCCCAGGCTTTGACCTTCACGCAGGGAGACACCAATAGCTCCCAAACGCTGAACAATGCTCCCGGCGACTTCAATGGCCCCCGGGCATCGGATGCTACACCAGGAGCAAACGGACCCTGCAAAGTGTTGACCGTTTCGAGCGTGAGCGGCAATACGATCGTGGCAAAATCGTCAAATGGCAGTTCTGTCACGATCCATACGACAGCGAGCACCCGCTACACCCAGGCGGGTAAAACTGTCGCCGCCAGCGCCATCACTGCTGGCACCCGGATCAGCGTCACAGGTACGCATAACAGCGATGGTAGCATCACTGCCACCAGCATCGACATTCGCTAGCGTGCCTCCCCTTCTCTCCTCCCCAATGGCTCCGCCGTCGCACCAGGCGCGCGGGGCCGCTTCCAATTAAAATCTCATGGTCTCGATTTCTCTTTTAGCTCCCCGGTCCATTGTTTATGGCCATGGGTAGCATCCAGACAGGAAACTGTAAAATATTTGTAAAAGCGCCGTGTGAATCTTCCCATCTTTTTCTAATACTTCTCACACAATTTTCCTTTACTATTGAACTAGCGCAAGAAACAAAGTCTTACGCACTACTACAAGCAAAGCGTATGAAATAAAGCAGGAGACAACGAAGATGCAGCAAGAAGAATTTAGCGTCTATACATCCTATCCCTATCCACAGTACCACCCAACTTTAGCGCCCGTTAGCGTCCTGGACAATGACGTGACCACGCGCACAACTGGAGAACACGTCGCATTCCAGCCACCTCCCTATCCACCGGAGCCGGTGGCCGCACCGCCAACGCCGCCGCGCAAACGTCCCGGTCGCTCAGGAGCCATACTGCTCCTTACCATCATGCTTACCCTCATCTTTGGCGTAGGATTGTTTTCTGGCTGGCAGTTTTCAAACAGCAGGAGTAGCTCAACCTCTACCTCCAATGCGACAGCCACATCCACCTCCACGTCTACTTCATCCAACAGCACAACTTTAGAGGCCATCCAGGAGGCTGCCATTGCAAAAATAGAGCCATCCGTCGTCGAACTCAAGGTCACAACAGCGCAAGGCCAACAGCTTGGCTCAGGGGTCATCATCGACGCAAAAGGCGACATCGTGACTAATAACCATGTCATCAACGGTCAACAGACCATCGAAGTCGTCCTCTCCAATGGCAGCACCGAACAGGGCCAACTGATAGGCGCCTCCCCCACCAATGACCTGGCTGTCGTGCGCATCCAACCATTTGCCAACATGACAGTCGCCCAGATCGGCAACTCTTCCAGCCTCGTCGTGGGACAAGAGGTGCTGGCGATTGGCAACCCACTCGGTATCACCCAGACAGCAACCAGAGGGATAGTAAGCGCGCTGAATCGCAGCGTGACGGAGTCAACGGGAACCACCATCTCCAACGCCATCCAGACCGATGCCGCCATCAATCCCGGCAATAGTGGTGGAGCCTTAATCAACTTGCAAGGCCAACTCGTCGGTATCCCTACATTGACCGCCGTCAATACCGAATCCAACACAGCCGCCAGCGGCGTCAGCTTCGCCATCCCATCCAACCTCGTTGAAACAGTCCTGCAGCAGATACTCCAGCAGTAGAGCAATCCGCAAACAGCCGCCGGTCACTCACCTCTGTGA
>DAHVFL010000264.1 GCA_027316975.1 Chloroflexota bacterium
TGGAGTTTGAGCGCGGCATTTTCGCGCCGGTACACCTCGAGATAACGCTCTTGCCAGTTTACAATCCAGTATTCCAGGATACCGTGACGCGAATAGAGCTTTAGTTTTGCTTCCCGGTCACGCGCAGCGTTTACCGAGCCAGGAGAGAGAATTTCAACCACAAGTTCAGGGGCAGCATGTAGTTTTCCATCGGGTTGGATGGCTTTTGCCAGTCGCGTTCGACTAATCCATACAACATCAGGCGCTACATCATCATCTTCTGCGAAAATTACCCCGGGTGCGGAATTTGCCATACCAGCTTTTGTCTCGCGGCTCCACTGTTGCAGTATTCCCAGATCTGGTTAGCGACAAATTGATGATGCCAGTGTGGTTGCCGCGACATATACAATTCTCCATCTACGATTTCATACCGCTTCCCATCATCTGGCAATACATCCAGGTCGTGTGATGTCCAGCGCATTGCAGTCATTTTTGCACCTGTTGCTTCTGTCGTCGAGTACTCACCCGCTTTTTCTTTATTTCTATTGAGAATTATACACTACTCGCGTTTCTTTTGCATCGCTTCCTGGTAAACCTGCTCGTAGGCGTCGATCATGCTATCGAGGGCGAAGTGTGTTTCGATGTGGGCGCGGCAATGGGCGCGGGGTATGTCGTACAGGTCATCGACGAAGGCGGCGGCCTGGGCGCGCTCGCCCTCTTCCACCAGGAAGCCTGTTTCGCAGTGGCGGATGATCTCGTCAACCGCGCCGCGCCGGTAGGCGATGACGGGGGTGCCGGTCGCCATGGCTTCGACGGCGGTAAGGCCGAACGGTTCGTCCCATTCGATGGGGAAGAGCAGGCCGAGCGATTGACCCATGATCTTCCACAGGGCCAGCCGTTCCAGTTGCCCCAGGTAGGTCACGCGCTCGCCTGCCTCTTGCAGTCGAGGTTGGATGTGCGCT
The DNA here is from genome assembly GCA_027316975.1 of Chloroflexota bacterium. GTDB lineage: Bacteria > Chloroflexota > Ktedonobacteria > Ktedonobacterales > Ktedonobacteraceae > CF-113. Next base: position 942 of record DAHVFL010000264.1, read on the forward strand.
TCGAAGTAGGGGCGGTCGTAGATGCCACCGGCTATCAACAGGCGATGACCCGCCATGGCCGCGATATCTATGGCTGCTTCGACCCCTTTCTCGGGAGCGATACGTCCGGCGAAGAGCAGCGGCGCTTCTCTGGATGGCGCGGGCGAAAAGGGTATGGCGTCCAGGTCCAGGCCGTTGTAGATCACGTCGTCGATGGCGGTGTAGGGGGCATACGTGCGGGCACAGGAGTGCGATACTGCCACCAGTGTGACGGGGTGGCCGCGCCGGTCCAGCACGCGCAGGGCATCGTTGATTTCGGGTGAGAGCGCCGGGAGATGCAGCGTGTGCAGCACAGGGATGTGCGAGAGCAGCGCGCTCGCGGTATAAGCCGGCCAATCGAAGGCGTGGATATGCACGACATCAAACTCGTCGCTGCGCTGGCGCAGTTGCAGGAAGAGATCAAAGAACAGGTTGGCCTGCATAAAGAAACCAGCATCGGCAGCGCGTTCGTTTCCTTTGCCGGAGAAGCTGGCCGGTCGCACGCTGGCGGGAACGGGAACGGTTTCGATGGCGACGCCCGGCACAAACGATGTGTCACGCGCAAAGAGGGTGACAGAATGCCCGCGCCGTTGCAGGCCATGCGCAAGGTCGGCCAGCAGGGCCTGCGCCCCGCCGAGAAAGGGCTGCAAAATGGGAGAAACCAGGGGAGCAACCAGCGCGATACGCATCACTCACCACCTCTGTAGCTAGCACTATTATTGCCGGTTTCGTAGAGCTTCACTTCATAGAGCAGATCGCCAGGGAGCCTGTCCTGCAAGCGTTCCCAGAATTTGATGGCGAGCACTTCGGCGGTCGGAATAAAGCCTTCCAGCCAGGGAACGTCATGGTTGAGGTGTTTATGATCGACCCAGCCGATGACCTGTTCTTGCATGGCATCCTTCAGCGCTGTCAGGTTGAGCACCATGCCCGTTTGTGGGTCGGGCGTCCCGCGCACCGTCACCTCCAGCACATAGTTGTGTCCATGTCCGTTGGGATTGGCGCACTTGTCGTAAACAGCGTAATTTTCCTCATCGCTGAGCTGCTTGCTCCATAAACGATGGGCCGCGCTAAAACTGGCGCGCCGGGTGAGGTAAACCATATGTGTGTTCCTTGTGTATCTTATGCGTTGCTAAAAATTTCAAGATTCGTGCCGTTTAGCATACGGGCTGATTCACCGGCCAGGAATTGCAAAATTTCGGCCATGTCGTTGGGCGTCATGCCAGCGCGCAGGTGCGGCGCGGCCTGGCGCAACATTTCGGTATCGACCGCGCCGGGGCTGACGGCGCAGACGCGAATATTGTGCGGCTTGCCCTCGACGGCCAGAATTTCTGTCAGGCTGGCAACTCCGGCCTTTGAGACGTTGTAGGCGCTTAAGCCCGGAAACTTCTCTACTCCTTTTACGCCTGAGAGTGATGAAAGGTTGATAATCACGCCCGAATGCTGCGCGGCCATGATGCGAAATGCTTCGCGGCAACATAGAAATGTGCCGCGGAGGTTGACGTGTATTACATGATCCCACGTCGCTGCATCCATTTCAACAAAAGGTTTCACCGCCACTATTCCCGCGCAATTTAGCAGCACATCGACGCGCCCGCAGGTCTCCATTACCTTCTGGAACAGGCGGATTACATCTTCTTCATTTGAAACGTCACCAGCGATTGATAACACGGAATGGCCCTCGCCCTCGATTTCAGCGGCAACCTGCGTAAGCGGCGCAGGTGAGCGGCTGAAGAGGACGACGCGCGCACCCTGGCGCGCGAAACGCAGGGCGGTGGCGCGGCCAATGCCGCGCCCGGCTCCGGTGATGATAGTGACCTGATTTTGGATGCTCATAATAGAAATTATAGCACTTAGTTTGATTGATTTGATGAAAGAAACTCAACCCGCGCTTCAAGCGTTATTAGCTCATCCTTGCGAGCGGTTCTATCCGCTTTATGCGAACTGCGTGGTAAAGATAGAAACAGTAGGCAGTGCGTCACCAGCCGAAACCGTGTTGTTTCTCGTCTGAATTGTTGAGCTTTTCGCGCAGCGCAGTGACGAAGCCTGTGAGCGTCGCCTCGCGGCAGGCTCTGGAAGCTGCCTGAGCAGAAAATGTTTCCAAAATCAGGGGAATTGAGGCCCCAAAATTGCGTCCAACGCTCATTCTCGTCGTTGTCTCGTTGAGCGTGGTTTTTTCTGGCACCAGGCTCATCGCTATGGTATATTACTGGCAATCGAGGCGTGACGAATAGCGATGTAATCCCATAGTAGCAGCAATGGTGTTAGAACCTGGCTATCGAGAGAGAGGCATAGATGCCATCATATCCATTCGCGCGCATTATTACCTTTGGCCCGCTCGAATTGTTGGGGCGCGTGGAAGCGAGTAGCGAGGATGATGGGATACGCTATGCGCCGCTCTCAACTGACAGGCTGAACGGGCGCGGGGCTACTGCGGCGTTTGCGCTGCTCAAAATAATGCTCTGTCAGCCCCAGCGACACGCGCCGCGTGATCTGTTGATGGAACTGCTGTGGCCGGAACAGCCGCATCGCCGGGCGGGAGCGCGGCTGGATGACGCGGCTTCGGTTCTGCGCATTTTGTTGCGCCCGGCCAGCGGGGAAAATCCGCTGGAGTACCGGCGCAGCAATCGAGACAGTGGCAATAGCTACCACCTGGCCCCATATCCGTTGATCTGGGTCGATGCTGATGCGTTCGAGTGGTATGTGGCGCAGGCGTGTCGCGTGGAACGCTTCGGCGAGGATGCGCTGCCGTTGTGGGAAGAAGCCTATCGCCTGGCAGCGCGCGGCGCCTTCCTGGCAGACGAGTTGTACAGCGAGTGGGCTAAACAACGGCGCACATTGCTGGCAGGCCATTGCCGGCAATGCGTGCATGAATTGACGCGCCTGTACCGCGAGCGGGGAGCGCAAGCCGGGGCTGAGCGTGTGCTGCGGGAACACCTGGCGCGAGAACCAATGGATGAAGACGCGCTGCGCCCTTTCATGGAACTGTCAGGCGAGCAGGAACGCTACCAGGAAGCGTTAGATGCCTATCAACGAACGCAGGAAGCGCTGGCGCAGGAAGGCCGCGCGCCCGATGAGCGAACACAGGACATCGCGGAATATCTACGCGCCAAAAAGATCACGCGCACACGGACATCAACGGCGCTATCAATTACATCTCTGGAACCAGAGAGAACCACGCATCTGCTGCATCGTTCTCGGTCTGTTCCCCTTTCAACACAGACCCTTCTACAAGCGGGACAGAGCGGCTCAGATATGGATATGCTGCGCGTCCTGTTCGCCTTAGAAGAGAGGCAAGACATGTCGCATCTTTCGCGTCGTCAACTCCTGGAATTAGGGATTGCCGCTTTCATCACACGTCTCGCAAAACTGGATGGCAAGCATATCTCATCAGTAGAACGCGAAGAGTTGGGCAACGCACTCAGCGAGAGTGTTGCTGCCGGGTGGAAGCTGTTTCTCAAGGTAAGAAATGCTGAATCGCTAGCAATGAGTCAAATTCAACTTTCTCTGATTCATCAAGCTCATCAATTTTTATACCCTGCGGCACGTTCCTATCTCTATGCAGGGACATATGGGTTGGTAGGATTAGCTTTGCATTTTGAAGAGCGTAATGAAGAAGCCATGCAATGTTACCACAACGCCCAACTTGCGGCGATAGCAACAGGTGATCCCTGGTATGTAGCCCAAAATCTTATCTGTCAGGCTGACACTTATCAGGCACTTGGCATGTATACAGAAGCATTACAAGCCATAGAAGAGGCATTACGCGGACTTGGAGAAATCGACGAAGAGCATAGACGCGCAAGGGCGCATCTTTTAACCTGTTGGGCTGATAATGCCATAATGCTTCATGATGATCGATTGATCCAGGAAAAGCTGGATGCGGCAGAAGCATACCTTGATCCAAGTATTTCTAATGAAGAGTTCGATAAAGCCGCCTGGTTGCTTATAGCCGGGAAATATGCTTTAAATAAAAAAAGTCATGTAACAGCTAAAAATTGCTTTGAGAAAGCTCTTACAGAGCTTCCCGAACAGTGGCTTCTACGCCGTGTTATAACTGCGACGGGTTTAGCTATGGCCTATGCACGTATGGGAGAGCAAGATAGCAGTCTCACTATTGCAAGAGACTTAGTGCCACTAATTAGAATCACTAACTCACAAATGACAAACAGATGGTTTTCTAACTATCTGCAACAAGATTTACTTGGGATATTTCCTACAGATAGGGAAGTTCAAAGATTTGTAGCCGATACCAATCAGCAACTTCCCCAACTGACAAGTCTCATTAGTTTCAGTAGATAATTACATTTCCTCTTGGAAAAGCAAAAATACGAACGATTTTCAAGAGGAGCGGCGTTCGATAAGCAGAAGTCCCCCGGACGGTGAAATGTCTTCATACCACTTGCGAGCCGCCCCTTCTAGCTGCTCTATACACCACACCCCCACTGCTTCGAACCTTGTTCGAGTAAAAATTTGTTTGTGGTCATAAGCTTGTGACGGTTCTCCTGGCTCGTAGGGTACAGCAAAAATCAAGCGATGCGTAGTCACTTTGAGCAAGTTGGATAGGACTTTATACATGTCTTCCTTAGTGAAGTGTTCGAGTACATGGAGTGCTGTCACGGTATCAAACATACCTATTGCACTAAAATCCTCTGCGAGGAGATCAGCTTGCATGTAGCGGACAGTGGTAAGATGCCGTTCTCTAGCGAGTTCTTGCGCTACTTTAAAAACTTCTGCGTCAATATCAACACCTACGACCTCACTCACAAACGGTATTCGTTCGGCTAACAGCAAAGGGAAAAAACCACCATTACATGCTGCATCAAGAAATCTCTCACCTACAGCTAGTTCAAAAACACGCTGATATAAGGTAGCAGCAGCACCTAATGTCCCAAAATCGGGAAGGTGAGAAGTCACGGCGCTATTCACTAGAATCAGCAAACGTTGTAATGTATTCGTGCCAAAGTAGTTCCAGGCTCTTCTCACATCGTCAGAGAGCAATGCTCCTCCAATAATCCCTGTCATAAGTTTTCCTAGGTACTGATTTGATGTGATAATGCCAAAGGGCTTCAATTCTTCAACAAGGTAGTGAGAGATATTTGGGTGGAGATCTTCCGGTTTAAACCAGTGTACGAGATTTGTTTTAGGTTCGGCTTCTCGCGTAAAAAGCAGAAAATGAGCGGTTTGATGTACCTGATAACCTTCTTCGGCAAAACGCTTTTTGAGCAATATGCGATTGACCCCATGACCATTTATGACAATTACATCACCAACGCGAACGCTTCTTTCGTGAATCGGGATTTTTTTCGTGTGATGCTCGGGAGCGTTAGCAATTGGTTGATTATCGATCATTACGTCTCCTTTTGAATATACCCTACAGTGCCTCCATTATACCATTATCGATCAGTGAGGAAACGACGAGAACGGTAGCTATTTGGTGGTCGGTGCGAGCAAAAATACCGAGAAGTTCAATCACATGGAAGCTGGTTAGAGCAAAGACATAGAGGATTGAATGCTATGCTACTTCCATGCACTCGGATTATATGGAAGGAAGGATGCTACATTCATGGAAGAACGCGAGAATAAGAGCGAGGTGGCGCGTATTATGCGACAGATTGAGTTGGAGTACGAGGCGGCGCAGCACGGCATGAATGGCTTTGCTGCTGGCGCTGGCAAGCATGAGTTTATTACGGCGCGTATGGAAAATATTGGGCATTGTCACGAGAAATTGAAAACGCTGGTGGGTGAGGAAAAGGCGGTGGTGGCCCTGGCGCAGGCGTTGGAGCAGGCTGACAACGAGACGAAACAACAAGGATGATGAGG
>DAHVFL010000265.1 GCA_027316975.1 Chloroflexota bacterium
GTCATAGATATACAGTTCGGGATAGATGGCCGCCGCGATACCGGCGATGATGCCGGTGCGCGAATTGAACAGGTCGCGCGCGAACAGGTAGACCAGCACACAGGTGCCTGAGCCGATCAAAGACAGGAAGAGCCGCGCAAAATAGTCACCGGGGCCGAAGAGAAGCGAGATGCCTGCCATGATGAACGGCCACAACGGGGCGCGATAGACGGTCGATATGTACGGGTGCAGGCAGAAGCAACGCTCTTTGATGATGTTGAGGCCGATGGTCTGGTAAAAAAGCGAGTCGTGCAGCGGGTAATAGTGTTGCGCGACCGTATTGTTGTAGAGTATGCGCACAAACAGCGCGAGGCAGAAAATAGCAATGGCTGGCAGCCAGGGTCGCAAGCGTTTCATCTTCAAATTCCTGATCCATTTAGTGAAAGTCTACACATCAGAGACGAATCATAAGATTTGCGGTAACAGTTTGAACATTCATACCAGAGAATATGCTATAATGAAAAAAAGAAAACATTGACGATGGAGAGGTTCATACCGATGGATAATTCGCATTCACCGCAACCGGAGCCAATTCTTACCGGCGAAAGCACGGTCTCGCAGCCAGATCTTTTCACAGGCGCTTCGACAGTGATCGCCGAACCCCCCGTGCCGTATCCGCCGCTCGTGCGCACGCATCCCCTGACCGACCAATCAAGTATATCGGCCTGCTTTATTCCGTACCAGCAGGATTTGCAGTTGCGCGGCAAGTCTGAATATACCATCACCTGTTTCCTTTCTGACTTGCGTATGCTCAGCGAATTTGTGGGGCGCGATACGCCGGTAGGTCGTATCAGCAAGGAGCAATTGACCGATTGGCTGGTCAAGTTGAAGTTCGGCAAGGGCATGGATAAGGTGCCCGCGCCCAAAACGATGGCCCGGCGCGTTACATTCCTGAAGAATTTTTTTTCCTGGCTTTCGCGCGAAGGGGTGATCCGCGAAGACCCATCCGCCAGCCTGGTCTTAGAACGCCCGTTGCCCCCGCTGCCCCAGTTGTTGTTTGATGACGAGGTGCAGCGCCTGCTGACCTGCGCGGCAGATGACCCGCGCGCCCACTGCTTGATTTTCCTCGTCTTGCATGCTGGCCTGAAAAAAGAGGAGGTGATGGGGTTGAAGGTAGAGCAGATTGACCTGTCAAACGCGCAGGAAACCACCATCACAGTGCATTTTGATGCCGCGACGGGCAAACAACATCGCGAGCGACGCCTGGCCTTGCCTGCGGAATTTGCTACCATCCTGAAGAAGTACCAGGCAAAGTACCATCCGGTCAGCGAGTTGTTCGATTGCACCGACCGCAACCTTAATTATGTGCTGGCGCGCGCGGTAAAAGTGGCTGGCATCAATAAGCGGGTCACGCTGCAACTGCTGCGCGATACCTTTGCCGTGCAACAACTCAGAAATGGCGTACCGCCCGAAACCGTGCGCGAAAAGCTGGGCCTGTCAGACGAGGCATGGCTGGAGTCACGCGAGAAATACCGGCGGCTGGCTTTTCCCAAGTAATTTGCCAGGACGCGGGGGCAAGCCTCGACCGCCTGCTGTCATCCTGAGCGCAGCGAAGGATCTCTCGCCGGGCCGAGCGCAGATCCTTCGCTGCGCTCAGGATGACAGCAGGCCTTACGTTCGCGCCTCCGGAAGCTCGCCCCTGCTATAGTATTTTGCGCTGCATGGTTTTGCGCAGCAGGAAGCCATTCAGCAGGACGGCTGCGATGGTAAATGGCCCGGTGCAAAGGATGCTTAGCCCGTAGGAGAAATAAGCCAGCGTGTATGAGAGGATAAGCAGGGGCAGGTAGAAGATCAGACTGGCGGCGAGCAGCAGGGTGCCCGCGCGCTTTTTGCCAATCAGCAGCCAGCCGACGCCAAAAATGCCCGTGAAAAGCGAAAGTAATACCTCGACTATGAGTGGCGCGTTGCTGTTGACATGAAAGAAGCGTTCGGTAAAGGTTACAGGTGTGGGTTCGCTATTGTTGGGTGTGGCGGCGGACGCTTTTTGTGAAGATGTGTCAACCGGGTTGGGGGGACGCGCCGCGTAGTTACGTTCATAGAGGGGCGCTACCTGCGGGATATACTCTACATACTGGGAGTCAAAGGGAAAGGTCTTCGTGTTTTTCTGGACAGGCAAGATTGAACCGGTCATCGCTTCGCTGCTGATTTGATGCTCGAATAGAGCTGTCCCGCATGATGGACAGCTTGCTCTCTGTTCCACTATTTCTTTGCCGCACTGGGTGCATACGGTCATGTCCAGATTCTTTCCGGTTCTGCGAGCAGGGTACGTAGATATTCCTCACTATGCGTCGTTTGTATCCATAGTCTATCATGTGTCGGTTCGCATCGTCCATCCACGCTCGTTGCTGTTTATTTCGATAGTACCTGTTTGCGACGTTTGGGCTATTTGCCATGCACCGCTGATGGCCTGAAGCGATGCCAGCACGCTGGTTGCGCCCGCTTTGCGCCGCTTCGCGCTTAACGCGGCAGGCGAAATGATGACAAGCGACGGGTGTGTGGCCTGCAAAACTGCTGGCAACTCTTTTAGAAATGGCTTACCTGCATCGCCGGTGAATTGCACAATGTCTGCCGCGAGGTAGGCGGGGCTGATGGTGGCGAGCAGTCCCGCCAGCGCGTACTTGCTCAGCGCGGTCGCGCTCAGTAGCAGCATACGCAGGCCAGGCGCGAGCAAGCGCACGACCAGGCCATTGTCCTGATTTTCCTGGCTCCCTTTACGCAATGGCGACTTCGGCCAGAACACTTGTATCGCTACCTGTGTTCCGAGTGGGATGGTCGCACCCTGGCGCAGTTGTGTATACGGGATGTTGCGCTCGCTTATGGTGCGCCGGTAGAGCGCATAAGCGGCGTTGGGATGTAACATGCCCGCGTCAAGAGCTTCTCCCACCTGGTAGCGCGAGACGATATCTGCTAGCCCCGCCAGTTCATCCTGCCGGGGCGAAGTCAACATTACCATATCGAGCGTGCGTTGCCAGAATGGCAGGCGCGTATCCAGTTCCGATGCCAGCGATGTAGCGTCCAGGCCGCCATCAATCAGAGCGGTCTTATTATCCGGTGTACGTATGAGGATGGCCTCACCTTGCGGCTGTTGGTTGGCCGGGCTGACATTCAAGAAGGTGATGGTGAGCTGGTTGCTGGCGCGAGCGGAGACGGCGGTTGTGCCGGTTGCCAGCACGACAACCAGCGCCGCGCTGCATTGCAGCGCTCGCCACTTGCGCTTCGACAGGAGAGGCGGGCTGGTTTTCACCTGGCCGGTTTGCTGTAACGGCGTGGGCCAGCGCCGTAATAGCGCATTGGTAACCAGCATCAACAGCGCGTAATAGCCCCAGGCGATGACATATGGCATATTGGTGACTGTGAGGTATGCCCAGGGCCGTGTAGCGCACCATTGAACGGCCTGAATGATATACCAGAGCAGGGGCCAGATCACCCAGCTCAAAAGCATACCGGCTGGCAGCCAGATAGCCCCGGCGGCGCACACGAAGAGGCCAAGTACGATTAAGGCGGCCAACAGTGGCACCGTCAGGATATTGGCGAGGGGCGCGATCCAGGATATTTGTTGAAAGGTGAGCGCGAATATGGGCATGGTGGCGGTCTCGGCGGCCAGCGTGACCAGTATGATCTCGATCAGGAAAGAGAGCAGGAGGATATGTTCAAACCGGTGGAATAGTCGCATGAAGAGCGGCGTGAAGAGGATGATGCCAGTCGTGCCAAAGAGGGAAAGCTGAAATCCGGCGTCCCACAGGACGAACGGGTCTAACGCGCTCATTACTAGAGCGGTGAAGGCCAGCGCGTTGTAGACATTGTAAACACGTCCAAAGCGCGGCGCGAGCGCCAGTACGATGCCCATAATGCCTGCGCGTAAGGCGGCGGGACCGCCGCCGCTCAGGAATGTGTATCCTATAATGCTGGCGATGACCAGTCCGGTTGACAGGTGTTGCCACCAGTTCCTGCGCTGCTTCTCGGCTGGCAGTAACTGTTGGTACCCTTTCCTGCGCGGGTTGAATATTTGACGTGTTTTGTCTGCCACCAGTCCCGCGAGAATCGTGACTTTGAAGCCCGATGGCGCAATCAGGTGCGCGGTACCCGTTACGTTGAACAGGGGAATTAACGGCTTGAGTGCGGGCGTGCGCAGGCTCAGCACAATGGCGATGAGCAACGCGGCCATGGGCTGGGGCAGCAAGCGCGTGATGATAGTGGCCAGGAAGATGCGCAGGCGATAAAGCGCGGCAATTACGGGGTTGCCGCCCGATTGGATAATAGCGAGGCGGGGAAAAATCATACTGGCGAAGATGTTCGGGCCGCTCGTTGGTGAAGGTGGCTGGAGGTTGCCCTGTAGTTCTACGCTATCTCCGTACTGCGCGCCGTAGGGGTCGTCGAGCGCGTTGCCGGGCATTTGCACATCCACCAGCCCGCGCACATTTTGCCAGGTGACGCCGTTGTTGAGGCTGATGGTGTTGACTGAAACAATGAACAGGCGGCTGTGCGCTTGCAGCTTCGGCTCTTCGGTGATGCTGCCCGTCATCTGTAGTTTTTTGGCGCCGGTAAACGCGCTGATGGCGCTGCGATCTCCAACGGGGGAGACCAGCGCATAACGCCACGCTCCGAGCAAAAGCAGGCAGGCCAGGAGTGATAGCAGCCTGATCTGGCTGCTGCGCCAGAAAACGAGGGCGCTGAGCAGGCATAACGCCGCCCCTGAGAGCAACGCGAATGAAGGTACGGGCGCCCAGGCACCCAGAAAAGCATCCAGCAGTATGCCAGCCTGCCATGCCAGCGCGACCAGGACAAGCACAAAGCCGCGCAGTTCAATTCGGCTCTTCCTCTTTTGCATTCTGCGACTTTCCTATACGGTCACACTGGTTTTGATTTTGTCGTAGATGGAGCGGCTCACCACCTGGAGCAGTTGATCGACGGAGGTGTACGGGCCGTGCTGCGTGCGGTAATCGATGATTTTTTGCGCGGTTGCGCTGCTGACACGCAGGACCTGGCGCATCTGATCCGCGGTGGCGGTATTAAGGTTGACGGCTTGCCCGGTTTGTCCGGTTGTGGCGGTGCCATTTGTGCCCGGACCTGGCACACCGCCCTGATAGGTTGGCGGCGATTCGCCGGTGGCCAGCACGTAGACCTCCTGGCCGTCGGTCAGGGACGCCGCAAGATTAAGCGAGACGAGATCGGCCTGGGGCAGCGCGCCGCCTGCTACTTGCAATAGCTGGTAGACACGCGCCCCTGCTGGTAGCGTGTAGACGCCGGGATGTTTAACCGAGCCGGTGACATACACATGCAGGGCGCCGCCTGTGGGCGTTGAAGTACTGGAGTTCTGGCTGGAAGAGCCGAATGATTGCTGCGAGATGTTTGCCGGTAGGGAGGATGAAGAAGCGGGCGGCGCAACAAACCAGATGGCAAAAACAGCCCCCGCCAGCAGCAGGGTAAGCACGCTTGCGACTATGCGTGTAAGCCGCTTTCTCGACAAGAGGTGTAACTGGATGAATGGCAAGGACTTTTCTTCAGTTAAAGGCCCAGGCATGGGCGCGAAATCAGGGGGAACAACGGGCAGTGGCTGCGTTTCCTGTTGAAATACGGGCAAGGAGTTGGGTGATGAAGTGGCGCTCTGAAGCTTGCTCTGTGGCCGCATGACCTGTGTTCCTCCGACGTGTTTTCACCGGCGCAAGCATAGCAGAGTATAGAGATAGTTGTCAAGAGAAGAATCGATGAATCGAGTCAAGTTGTCAATCAGAGCAAGGGACGGAGAATATACGCTATACGCTCCCTTGCTTTTCTATCAGATACCGTGGGGACTGAGTACTCGACGAGCAGTCTCTTCTTACGCTTGCTCAAAGGACGCTTGCCCACTTTCCATCTTTGCTACCAGGAGTATACCATGCCTTTATCTGACATGCAATGATGGGAAGTGGGCCCTGAGGCCGGGTTAGCCGGGAAGGGGTATTACCTTCTGATGTGTTGACGATTGTGCTATAATCTTGCTGAAGTCCCCGTAGCTCAGTGGATAGAGCGCGCGCCTCGTCAGAAACAAGCAGGAAAAGGCAATAATCTGTGCAGAGGACTATGAACTGTAGCGACAGTGGCGGGGCTCGAACCCGCAGCCTTTCACTTCGGAGGCGAACGCTCTATCCATTGAGCTACACCGTCGTAAGGATAGTATAGCAGGTGATTGGGCTGATGACAAGAAGATTTCAAGGAAGAAGCTAAATCTCGTAGGCCCTCGCCCAACGCACTCCTGCACTATACCCATTCTTCCACTTGCCGCCCGTATCTATCAGGCGTAAGCTTGTATTTCCAACAGGGCATTCATCAACATGAATCAGGTAGATTTTCTTTAACTCGCGGCTGTAGACGCCAAAATATTCGGCGTCCCCACGATAGCCACGCATTTGTCGTCTGCCTTCTCCACCTAAGTTATATGTGTTGAAAAACAAACAGGTACCATCTTTAGACAATCGAGCTGACTTACATTGGATACGTACCATTTGCGCCCTTTGGTCTGAACTTGCAGGGACATAGTAAGCGAGATCATAGCGGAGATGATTGCCCAAATCAGGAATGACGATGCTGGCAAAGAAAAACGCAGGATTGTTCTCACATAACGCCGTCATCCATCCATCCAAACACAAATCCTGCGTTCCACCTGGCGGTTGCTCGCTTGTCGAATAAATTGTTCATCATGAAGGTGTAGATTACCTCACTGGTGATGGGTCGCGGTACTTGAT
>DAHVFL010000266.1 GCA_027316975.1 Chloroflexota bacterium
TGTACGATTGACGCCGGAAGACACCGAAGGTCAACCCGGAGATATGGATTATCGTATTCGTATCTGGGATCCCATTGCAGAACGTTATGTTGCTAAAAATCTCTTCTCGGGCGGAACTCGCGATCAATGCTCACTGGCTCTACGTTTAGCTTTCGCGCTTGCCACTCTGCCACAGGAGTTGGGTATAGCCCCAGGCTTTATCTTCCTGGATGAGCCGCTTAGCGCTTTTGATTCTCTGCGCGCCCAGGCCCTGGTCGAACTTATTACAACTGGAACCATCGCACAGCAGTTCAACCAGGTAATCTTAATTTCCCATCAACATGCTTTTGACCGCGAAGCATTTCATTATCATATTCGGATGGAGTCTGGAGAGATCGTCGAATCTGATCTACCTCATGTAGAAGTCAGTCCTATTGCGACTGTTCAGATACAACCCGTCGGCGTTATCAGCGAATAAAACAATTTAGTACGGCATTTTGTCGATTCACGCGTCCGCCTGCGACATCGATCCCTAAATGCTTTGGTTAGCCAGTGCCTGCTCTGGGGACATCGTTCGTCCCTGCATCCATTCCATATCAAAGGTCTCTTGCCCGGACCGGGTACAAGCCGCGGCCACCGCCTGCTGGTAGTCGAGGCGATAAATAGGCGGGATCGGCGTGCCAATCGCCTCGCGCCACGCCTCAGCAACCCCCCACAAACGGGCAGCCCATACCAGTTCGCCTGCTTCGGCTTTCACAGCCGCTAATCCCTCCAGACAGGAAGGGATGAACTCCTTATCGTGAATCTCCTGGAGCAGCGCGAAGCTCTCACGATAAAGTTGCTCTGCCGCCGCGAAGTCACTCTGATACGCCCGTACTCGCGCCAGGCCAATCAACGCCTCAGCCGTCGCTCCCCGATCTCCCAGCTCTCGCAAGAGCATGAGGCCCGCTTCGGCTTGTTCGCGAGCGCGACTCTGCTTTCCCTGCTCCCAATAGATCTGCCCCGGTAAAACGAGTGCGCTGGCTATGAAAGGTTTGTGGCCGACCTTCCTCAAGTGAAACAGACTCTGCTCGGTTAGAGCATGGGCTTGCTCCAGGTCAGTTTTTGAGGCAAAGAGCGCCTGAGCCAGAAGATACAGTACCCGGCCAATCCGCTCCTGCTCGCCCAACTCCCGGTAGAGTACCAGGCTTTCCTCACAGTTCCAGTGGGTAGATCGGGCATAAAATTGACCTTGAGGGTTATAGGCTGGGGGTAGTTTCCAAATTTTCCGCCAAAGATATTGAGGCCTCCCATATTCACGGCATCGGGTTTGATGCCCAGACGAACCTCAATATATGGTTTCTCTATTCCCCCGTTCCTCGCTACACTTGCGATGCTGCTCGCCGCTCGCGGCCTGGCGCTCGTGCTTGCGAAGGATGCAACCGTCAGCGTGAACGCTACATCCGATTGGGCTGGTCTCAGCCAGGGTATTCTATTCGGTATCCCCCTCCCGGTCTTTTTGCTCCTGGCATATGCCATTGGTTCGATGTCGCCTGACCCGCGCTAAGAAAGTGCGTTTAGGTCAAGACCCGTCTGGCCCGTAAGTAAACACACAGTGTCCAAACTGAAAACGAGGCTCCCATTGATCATCACGGATGTTACGACCATCAAGCTTCGCTACCCAATGACTATCGCAATGGCGGACGCAATTCACTACATGCCCGATCGCCCCACCCTGCTGGTGCAGGTGCATACAGATGAAGGAATTGTTGGGGTAGGGGAAGCAGCAGCATATAGTGGCTTCCTGGAAAGTACGGAAGCGCTCATCACAGGGGAACTGCGGCCCGCAATCGTGGGTCAGGACCCATTTCGAGTCGAGAAGCTGTGGCAAATGATGGCAACGCGGGCGCACCAACGGGGCAGGTCATGGCCCTCCTTTTCCAAATTTTCCTCCCCGGTAAACCCGGTAGCCGCCGTCCCTGAGGACAAGGGCCACCTGCATCTTTCTTGAGACGATCGGTCATGGTTTCTATCCTCTTACAAAGAGAATAAAGGCAACATACTCATGCGCCAGGAATATAGGGGATCAACCCCTTGCGGAACGCCTCCTCCTGAATCTCTCGTGGAGCGTATCGTGCATCGATGATGATCCCATTGACCTGAATCATCCAGGCCAGCATGTTATCATCGACCTTAGAGGGAAGAGTCCAATCCGGGTCCATCTGATACATACCCAGGAGATCGCGCATCTGTTTGGATTTGGCCTGCATGGTACTCGAACTGAGACCAAAGGCGCTTGCAATCTGGCTCGATGAAACATGGGGTGTCTGAGTAGCATCGAAAAGAAAGTTTACCGTACCTATTGCATGAATAATCCCGCAAGCCCACGTAGCAGCTTTGCCCTGGCTCAACGGCGACGGGCGTTTCCGGCAGAGCGTCGCTGTCAACTCACGGCAGATAGTCGCATATTCGTCATTCAAGTACTCGTGGCTGAAGGCATCCGTCAAGCGAGTGATCTCGTCGAAACGCGCCTGCATTTCTTTGGGTACCTGCTCCGACGTGCTGCGTTTGGACATTGTTCCTACCTCCCGGGACGCAAGAAGATGCGTTCTTCTGCTTTCTATTTCCTCCTGCGGTTCTTCTTCCGCTTGTTGCTCGCCCGTCCGGGCTGTAACCTCTGATGGATTTGCCGGGTTTGCTCGCTCCGTTCGCCAGGCAACGGAACAGGTAGTCCGGTGCCTGCTGCTAGTTCAGCATTGTACCTTTCCATCCACTCATTGATGCCCTCTTCACTGCTCAAATCGAAGCCTCTCTCCATCCCCATCATCACGAACGACTTGGCAATTCCGAAGTTCGCCGGGTTGCTCAGTTTTTTCTTCAACTCGCGGGCTGCTCTCTCATCCAGCACCTTGAGGCAGGCAGTGGCATTTTCCAGATGAAACTCACGTTGCAAGAATGACCAGAAAGCCTGTAACTCGCGGACAATTTCTTCTGCATCATCAGCAGAAGTCGATACCTTGCGTGGGACGAGATCGAAGAGGATTTCGCGCAAACCATCAGGAGTCATTCCTGGCGGGGTGACGCCTTGATAGTTCATCCCAAAGTCCAGCATCATACTGGCCCAGCCAGGCTCCATCCCCTCACTCAAGAGCTTCTGCCCTTCGGGCGACTGCACAAACAACTCCATCAACTGGTCGAGATACGGCCCGGCCTTTTTCTCATGTGGCAAGCCATCCCTGTCGAATACCTGCTGATACATGTCAAATGCCATAGATCATCTCCCCATCGATATAATACAAACCCGCTATTCTTCAATACTATCACATGTGTCCAGAAGGGTGAGGAGGTCTAACAGAAAGCAGGACAGTACCATGAGAGATGTTTTAGTCTTGTGCGATCTGGCGAAGGATGTAGTCTACCGGCAAATAAAACCGCTTGTCCAGACCGGGGCAAGTGGAAAGAACCGTATGGGAAAGAAGATTTATCGCCGTTCCAGGATATCGTGGGGGCGGAGTTGCCCACTTGTCTTGCCTATCGAGCTTTCGCTGTAGGTTCCCGATCCGCCTTTGCTCTGCTGCTGGATCAGCATTGCCACGAGGCCGGTCCAGCCCGTCTGGTGGCTTGCGCCAAGTCCCGCGCCACTATCACCGTCAAAGTATTCATGAAACAGAAGATGCTCATGCCAGCGGGGATCATGCTGCAACTTGTCGTTCTTCCCATTGTATGGGCGGCGTCCCGTCTCATCCCGCAGAAAGAGGCGAATGAGGCGTTGCGAGAGTTCATCGGACACCTCCTTCAAGGTCAGATACTGGCCCGATCCCGTCGGGCACTCGATCTTAAAATCGTCGCCGTAGTAATGATAGAACTTCTGCAGCGCCTCGATCAGCAGGTAGTTGATGGGAAACCAGACAGGGCCGCGCCAGTTGGAGTTGCCGCCGAAGGTTCCCGCACGCGACTCCGCCGGTTCGTAGGATACCGTGTGCGCGCTTCCATCAACGTGGAGTATATATGGATGCCCGGCGTGATACTTGCTGAGAGAGCGAATGCCGTAATCACTCAGAAACTCATCGGGGGCGAGCATGTGCCTGAGCAGGCGTTTCATACGATGCCCCCTTACCAGGGCCAGCAGGTGTTGCTCGCCTGCACCGGCCTGTTGCCAGTGAGAGACCAGGCGGGTTAGATCGGGCCGGTGGGTCAGAAACCATGTCAGGTGATAGTTGAATCTCGGCAGGGCCTGGAGTACCTCCGGTTCAAGCGTTTCCACCGCGCATAAGGGGATCAAGCCCACGAGCGAGCGGATTTTCAGGGGGAAGTGAGAACCATCCGGCAAATTGAGTACGTCGTAGAAAAATTCGTCCTCTTCGTCCCAGAGATGAATGCCCTCCTCGGCGATATTGTTCATTGCCTCTGCAATCGCTAGAAAATGCTCGAAGAACTTGAGCGCAATATCTTCATACACGGGGTTGGTGAGCGCAAGTTCCAGCGCGATAGTCATCATATTCAGGCAAAACATGCCCATCCAGCTGGTGCTGTCGCTCTGCTCAAGGTGGCCGCCGGTGGGCAGAGGAGCGCTCCGGTCAAATACGCCGATGTTGTCCAGGCCCAGAAAGCCACCCTGGAAAACATTCTTGCCCTCCGAGTCCTTGCGATTGACCCACCAGGTAAAGTTAAGGAGCAGCTTGTGGAAGATACTTTCCAGGAACATGCGGTCTGCCTGGCCTGTCTGCTCCTGGTCAATTTTGTAGACGCGCCAGGCTGCCCAGGCGATTACCGGTGGGTTAACGTCGTCAAATGACCATTCAAACGCCGGAAGCTGGCCGCTGGGATGCATGTACCACTCCCGCAGGAGCAGATCGAGCTGGCTTTTGGCAAAGGTGCTGTCGATCAGGGCGAGCGGAACACAGTGGAACGCCAGGTCCCAGGAAGCATACCAGGGGTACTCCCACTTGTCCGGCATCGACATGACGCGCTCATTGTAGAGATGCCGCCACCCGGCATTGCGCCCATGGCGGTGCTGAGGTGGAGGGGGCGGCTGGGCGGGGTCGCCTCGCAACCACTGCTCAACAACATAGTGATAGAACTGTTTGTTCCAGAGCATCCCCGCCAATGCCTGGCGCTGCACGCGCCGCGTCTCCTCGTCCATGCTTGCCGGTTGCAGGGCAGCGTAAAACTCATCGGTTTCCCGTTTGCGTAGATCGACGGTTGTATCGAAGTCCGCGAATGGCTCTGCCAGGCCCGGCAGCCCGTTCCGGCTGGACGCCTCGCGCCCCGTTCCATCATTGCTACCACTCGACATGCCGGTCAGGCGCAGCCGCAGGGTGAGCGTGGCGCCCGCAGCGACTGTGCGCGTATAGAGCGCTGCCGCTTTCGTACCCACCCGCGCGCTATTCACTGCCTCGTGCTTGCCATGGATAAGATATTCGTGGAAGGCATCCTTCACACAGGGTACAGCGTTCTGCACCCCAAAGAGTCGCTGCGCATTCGTCTCGTTATCGGTGAACAGCAGGTCGTCAGCCGCTTCGCACGACAAGAGATACTCACCTAGCATATGATGCTCTGCCTCCACAGAGAAGAGAGAGGAGGCATGATCGCCACCTCCATTTGAGACCCTGTGCCCCTGCCTTAAAACGGGCTTCCTGTCGTCCAGACCCCAGCACCAGGTATTGCGAAACCATAGCGTGGGCAGGATGTGCAGGACGGCAGACTCAGGTCCGCGGTTGATGGCGCTGATGCGAATCAGGATATCGTCGGGGGCCGCTTTGGCATACTCTACAAACACATCGAAATAGCGATCGTCAGCAAAAATGCCGCTATCCAGTAATTCAAACTCCTGGTCTTGCCTGTTGCGCCGGGCGTTCTCCTCTTCCAGTTGCTGATAGGGGTAGGCCGCCTGGGGATACTTGTAGAGCATACGCATGTAGCTGTGAGTCGGCGAGCTGTCCAGGTAGAAGTAGACTTCCTTCACATCTTCGCCATGGTTCCCTTGCGGCCCCGTCAAGCCGAACAGGCGTTCCTTGAGAATTGGATCCTGACCATTCCAGAGAGCTATGGCGAAGCACAGCCTCCCCTTATCGTCACTGATCCCGGCCAGGCCATCTTCGTTCCAACGGTAGACACGAGAGCGCGCCATGTCATGGGTGAAATACTCCCAGGCGGAGCCGTCGGCGCTGTAATCCTCGCGCACCGTACCCCACGCGCGTTCACTCAGATAAGGCCCCCAGCGCTGCCAGGGATCACCATAGAAAGGCATTCCATGCTGACTCGTGCGCTCATGCTCTCTGTCGAAGTGTACAAATTCCATCATATATTCCCCTGATCGAGCGTGAAGGGAGGTTTCGCCATCCCCTGGCATTGTACCATATGCCCATAGCATCCCATTCCTCCCTTCTTGCCACTCATATCGTATGCTGTGATCGGGTAACTCACAGGGCACGAGCAATCAAAAGAGGAGGAAGTCTATGGCAAGACAGACATCGAAAGGAATATGTACCTTCTGCCGCGGGGAGTTTAGTAAGTCAGCTATCACCAGACATCTGGAGACGTGCGAGCAAAGGGCAAGCACTGAAGCCAAAGCAGGGAGTCGCCGGAAGGCACAGCACATCAGGACATTCCATCTCGTAGTGGAAGGACGCGATCTCCCGATGTATTGGATGCACCTGGACGTGCCAGCGAGTATCACGCTGGCAACGCTGGATCGGTTTCTCAGGGATACCTGGCTGGAGTGTTGTGGGCATCTGAGCGCTTTTGAGATCGGAGGCGTGCGCTATGCCGTCGATGCGGGAATGGATGATGGGTGGGATA
>DAHVFL010000267.1 GCA_027316975.1 Chloroflexota bacterium
TGCGATAGACCCATATAATTTCAGTAAAGCGTCCCACACACGCTCAGAATTTGCCAGTACAAAGAAGAGCTTTTTGACGCTTCAGATGTATATCACTTCAGAAAATCACAATTGGACGCATAAGCATTCATTTTCTTGTACTATAGCATAGAACAAGAAAACGTCCAATACCCAAAAAGTATGCTATCCCCCATTGTCAAGACAAAATTCGACCAACTTTAAGAATGAACTCAGCCATACAGCAAATGGATGTGCATCATGATCGATAATACACCTGTGCAGGTGTTCGATATTCCAAAGACTGATGTAAGCGATCTTGATTGTAGAACTGAAAATACGCTTTCAGCCCTTTTTCTGCATCTCCTATCGTCTGATAATCCTTGATATACACCTCCTCGTATTTTACACTTCTCCAGAGCCTCTCAACAAAAATGTTGTCCAGTGCTCTTCCTCTTCCATCCCAACTGATACGCACATCAGCAGCTTTGAGCCGGTTGACAAACTCGTGACTGGTAAACTGCGATCCCTGGTCATTGTTGAAAATCTCTGGCTGCGTGTTCTGAAATGCCTGATCAAGTGCCTCCAGACAAAAGGCTGTATCCAAAGTGATTGAGGTTTGCCAGGCCAGGACGTAGCGGCTGAACCAGTCGATAATCGCTACCAGATAAAGGAACCCTCCTCTCAGGCGGATATAGGTGATATCTGTGCTCCAGACTTGATTGGTTCGATCGATATTCAGCCCGCGCAACAAATACGGATAGCGCACGATTTGTTCGCCCGGCTGACTCAACCGTGGCCTGGGATAAACCGCCATCAAACCCATCAGCCTCAAAAGTCGGGCCACACGCTTGTGATTTACCTCCTGGCCTTGAGTACCTAACCAGGCGGTCATCTTCTTGATGCCATAAAAAGGTGTTCGGGTATATTGTTCATCTAAAAGGCGCATCAGAAACAGATTCTCCTCACTCACAGGCATCGGTTGGTAATAATAGCTGGAACGAGCCAGCTCCATCAGCTCACACTGCCGTGCAATGCTGATGTCTGGGTGCCCTGGTTCGATCAGCGCCCTCTTCTCCTTAACGCTCCCGATTGGCTTTTTTTAGCCAGTCCATCTCCATTTTCAATTGCCCGATTTCCTGGTATAAGGACGCCACCAGAGCTTCATCCGTTCTTTCACGACGCTCACGACCTCCAGAAAAACCGGTGGTGATTTCTTCCAGCGCATGCTTCTTCCATTGCGTGATCTGGGTCGGATGGACACCATATTCACCAGCCAACTCATTTATCGTCTTTTGTCCTTTAATTGCCTCGACTGCTACTTTCGTCTTTTCCTCTGAACTGTACCGTTTTCGTTGAACAGACATCGTTTTCCTCCTGACATTTCTCGATACCACTTCATTCTATCTTATTGGCCTGTCCAGTTTCTTGGGGATATTATACGCCTTCTATCCTTTACGAATAATGCGCTCAAGGTCACGTTTGACATCGCGTTCGGCAATCGCTTCACGCTTATCGTAAAGCTTTTTACCGCGACACAGCCCCAGTTCGATCTTGGCCCTGCCGCCTTTAAGGTAGAGTTTGAGCGGGACGAGCGTTAGTCCCTTTGTGGACACCTTCGCTTGCAACTGCTCGATTTCGCGCCGGTGCAGCAGCAATTTACGGTTGCGCATAGGCTCGTGATTGTAGCGATTGCCATGCTCATAGACGGCGATATGGGCGTTTTCCAGCCACAATTCGCCGTTGCGGGTCATCGCGTAAGCCCCGCGCAGGTTGACTTTTCCATCGCGTATGGACTTGATCTCGGTACCAACCAGCGATATACCGGCCTCGATGGTGCGCTCCACGAAGTAATCATGGTACGCCGAGCGATTGACCGAAATTACCTTGATCGGCACATCCTTCGGCGGTTCTTTGCTCGCCGCATTGTTCCCTGAAGATGACTTCGCCATAAAAACACACTCCTTCGTATCTGTGAGGACGTAAAACTGCGAGAGGAAAACAGCAATGTTTCTCACCGCAGCAACACTGCGATGACGCGGTACAGTAAGGCGCGCGCCATCGCAGGCCAACGGATGTTGGATCGCGCATTACCTGCTAACATCATACAACAACTGACCACGGTGGGGGGCTTGTCCCGCCCAATAGGCGTCAAGTTAAGCCAGATCGAAAGTGGCCTCGTCCGGCTGCCAGGGCGAGGGCAGAGCCGCCGCCTTTCACCGGGAGGTTTTTGAGGAAAGGGGCCAGCGAGTGGGAGATGTCATCCTGAGCGCAGCGAAGGATCTCTCGCCGTGCCGCACGGAGATCCTTCGCTGCGCTCAGGATGACAGGCACTGGCGACAGGCCAGCCCCGCCCCTACCCTACCCTACACGAAGCCGGAGTGCGTCCCGTCCAGGGTACGGGCGGGGCTGGCCCCCGCCCTGGTCGCGCCTGTGGGGCTTGTCGCGCCTGAGCTGCGAAGCCCCCCACCCTGGCAGCTTCAGTCGAGAGGACCATTACCCACTGTGTCAACCGGTATCGTCAGATGTATGATATGTTTAGAATGGATATCATACACAAGGTTGCATAAGGAAAGGTATGAGCATGTTTTACCGTCTGGGTAAGCTCGTGACCCGCTATCGCTGGTTTATCGTGGGTTTCTGGTTTATCGCGATTGCCGTGGCATTGCCATTTGCGCCCCAGGCCAGCAATGTGCTTCTACCGGGCGGCTTCACTAGCCCGGATGCCGAATCGGAGCAAGCGCTCACGCTGCTGGCGAACAGGTTGCGTCTGAAAGTGAACATCGTGCAGGTCATTTTTACCAGCTCGCGTTACAGCGCCTACGATGCGCAATTTGTGCAGGAGGCTCAGCAGTCTCTTGCCAGCGTGCAACGTATGCCGGAGGTCGCCAGCATCATCAGTTTCACGGATAACCCGCGCCAGATATCGCGAGACCGGCACGCCGCCTACGTCAACCTCGTACTCAACAGCGACCCGAACAGTTCGCCAAAGTTATTGCCGGAACTCCAGCGTCGCTTGCATCCCGCGGCTGATCTTCAGACAAGCATCGGTGGCGGACCGGTATTTTATCAGGATATTCAGACGGTCAGCGAGAATGACCTGCGCCGCGCCGAAGAATTAGCTTTTCCATTCGCTGTGATTGCGCTGCTGCTCGTCTTCCGTTCGGTCGTGGCTGCCATCCTGCCCGCGCTGGTGGGTGGCGGCGCGGTAATCGTCTCGCTGGCCCTCATCTTTGGCCTGGGACACATCACCGACCTTTCCATATTTGTGCTGAACATCACCACGCTGTTTGGGCTAGGCCTGGGGGTTGACTACTCACTCTTCATGGTGAGCCGTTTCCGCGAAGAACTGGCGCAAGGACGCAGTGTAGAAGATGCTGTGGCAATGACGGTAGCGACAGCCGGGCGCGCTGTCGCCTTTTCAGGTTTTACCGTTTCCATTGGCCTGGCCGGATTGATCTTCTTTCGTATCAATATGTTGCGCTCGGTCGGTCTGGGCGGTGTGCTGGTAGTGCTCATGGCGGTCTTTGCTGCTCTCACCCTCTTACCTGCTACGCTCGCGATTACCGGCGCTCGCATCAACGCCTTCCCCGTGCGCATCCCGAAATTGAGAAAGCAGAAGGCCACCATTGGAGCAGTGGTAGAAGCAGCACGAACAGAAACGCATCACGGTTTCTGGTATCGCCTCTCCCATCTTGTGATGCGCTATCCCGCGCGCATCTTTATTCCTGTGTTACTGCTGCTCGTCGCGCTCGGTTCGCCTTTTCTGGGAGTACGCTTTTCCGCGCCCGATGCCTCGATCTTGCCTGCCAGCGTGCCGTCGCGAGCGGCCTTCGATTTGCTCAACAGCCGCTTCAACGCGCAGGATAGCGCACCTATCCTGATTGCTTTACAGACCAGTGGCGATGTACTGACGCCTGGCAATATTCAAAATCTCTATCATTACGTTCAGCGTATCGAGGCAGATCCTCGCGTGGCGCGGGTCGAAAGCATCGTCAGCGCCGACCCGCGTTTCACGCTCGCGCAATATGAAGCCCTGTATGCTCACCCGCAACTCGTCTCCGACCCCTACCTGGCTAGCTTCCTCAAAATCTCGGTCGCGGGTAATACCACTATGATTCAGGTAATCAGCAAATATGGCGCGCTCGACCAGCGCGCTCTGCAACTGGTGCAAACCATTCGCAATACTGCGCCGGGCAACGGGATGAAAGCGCTGGTGGACGGCGAAACGGCGGCTAATATCGACTACGTGCAGTCGCTCTATTCGGATTTTCCTATAGCCGTGCTGATGGTAGCCGTGACAACCTATATCGTGCTGCTCTTCTTCTTCCGTTCGGTTTTCTTGCCCTTGAAGGCCATTGTGATGAATACCCTTTCAATCCTGGCGAGTTACGGAATGCTCGTCGTCATTTTCCAGAATGGCTTTCTGCACCAGTTCCTGAACTTCACGCCGTTGGGTTTTGTCGAGGCGTCCGGTCCCATCCTGCTTTTCTGCGCGCTGTTTGGGCTTTCGATGGACTATGAAGTCTTCCTGCTCTCGCGCGTGCAAGAAGCGTTCTGGCAGACGGGTGACAATACGCAGGCTGTTGCGCTTGGTTTGCAACGCAGCGGCGGCATCATCACCAGCGCAGCAGTTATCGTCGTCGTAGTGAGCGCCAGTTTTGCGACGGCTGATATGATTCTGGTCAAGGCGCTGGGATTGGGTATGGCCCTGGCTGTCGCGCTGGATGCGACGCTCGTGCGCGGACTGCTTGTTCCTGCCACCATGCGTTTGCTGGGTAACTGGAACTGGTGGCTACCAATTGCCGGTGTGCAGCGTCGCCCTTCCACTCACTCTGAACAATTCGTGGTGGACCAGCTTGCGGCCCATGAGTCCGCAAGCATACCGCCCGTACAAGACACCAGGGTGGGAGGTAAATTTTAATGAAACGCAAAGGCTTCTATTCTCTGCTGGCAGCGTTGGCCCTCCTGCTGGCATCCTGTGGCTTTCCGGGCATTCCCTCTACCTCTACGCAGTTACCACAGGTAAACCTTTCGCCGGCACCCACCGTTTTGCCGCCGGTTCGTTTCCCGCAAGATGAGGCGGCGCACCGCGATCTCACCGAATGGTGGTACTATACCGGGCATTTCAACGCTACTCTGCCTGGTGGCGCTATTCATCACTACGGCTTTGAACTGGTCTTCTTCCAGGCCCTGCGCAGCACCTTTCCGCCCGTCTATGCCGCGCATTTCGCCATCAGCGATATTACAGGTGGCGCGTTTCGCTTTGCTCAGCGTCGCCAGACCGAGCCTGACGCCGCGCTTCCCAATGGCACATCCAGCGCGGGCATCAACGTAGCCATCAATGACTGGTCCATCAAAGGAGTCAATGGCCTCGATCACCTGGCCGCCTCCATGCCAGGGTACACGCTGCGCGTCGATGTACAGGGGCTTAAACCCGCCACGCTGCATAATGGCAACGGCATTATCGACTTTGGCATTGGCGGCTTCTCCTACTACTACTCTCGCACTCGCATGGCTCTAACCGGCACTCTCATCGACCACGGCCAGGCTCTCACTATAACGGGGCTGGCCTGGATGGATCACCAGTGGGGTAACTTCATTTCGCTGGGCGGCGGTGGCTGGGACTGGTACAGCGTGCAGCTGAGCAACAACACTGAACTGATGATCTACCTGCTGCGTGATGCCCTGGGCAACATCACCTCGACCTATATTGGCTATATTCTCCCCAACGGGCAGGAGCAACTGCTTCCTGCCAGCGCCCTGCAAGTTACCGTCCTGGATCACTGGAAAAGCCCCATCACGGGCGCGAATTATCCCTCTGGCTGGCAGCTTGACATCAATGCCCCACAATTGCGCGCATCACTCACTCTCCAACCCGAATTGAAAGACCAGGAACTGGTCGTCTATCAATCCACCGGCAATAGCTACTGGGAAGGCGCGGTCAGCATTCAAGGTAGCAGCCAGGGGAAGAGTATCAGCGGCGAGGGCTATGTGGAACTGACGGGGTATGCTCCTGCCTGATCCGGCTTCTGGCCCATCCTGAATCGCTATCTTCAAGGCTGCGGCGTAAAAGGACCTACGGAGAACGCTGCTGAGTAGATGGTTTCTGGCTTTATGAGAGATGTGTGGTAGGTCAACGTGGCATGGTAGAAACCCGGCAGCCACCCATCGGGTGGAGCGAGGAGTCGAACAACGAGATTTTGTCCCGCCGCGAGCGAGCGCATCCGCGTTGCAATTGCAGCTTTGCAAGAATTACTGGCAGCTTGCCCGTTGTCGCTTGCCACTGGCTGAACCTTCAGGCGGAGAAGAAGTATGACCGAGCAATCAGTCAGATGGTCTGGAAAATAGATGGTCTGGTTGCTCTGATTTTTCAGAGTGACCGAAATCATATCTTTTGTCTTGTAAGATGAGACATTGAGTTGCAATGTCACCTTGCCGGTATCGATTGTTTGCGTAGGAGCGTTCGTGGCTCTGAGCGTAGGCGAAATTGTAACTGTAGTAAGACCGGCCGTGCCAGTAGTCCTGGACTGGCCACAACCCGCGAGCATAATCATAGCTGCGATTGTACTCAAGACAATGAGCAACAGGTGGCTCCGCCTCATAATGGTCTCCTTTGCAGGCTCAATTTTCTATCTCATCAATCAGTACTGCCTGCTCGTCTATTACCGGCATGCTAGAAGGACTGATTCTGAAATTGCACAGATAAACCGCTACCCCTCTATACAGATGGTATCCTCTATAC
>DAHVFL010000268.1 GCA_027316975.1 Chloroflexota bacterium
GTCCAGTCTGTGCCACGAAGATGGCCGAAGCGCGCTCGCTGCGCCTGCAACAGCGATTGACCTTGCGCCGTTACCTTGTCGATGCGGAATCTCGAGTTCCTTCAACGGCTGACCATATTTTGTCACTGGCGCGTCAAATGTCACCGGAGGAGATGGAGCTACCATCGACTACCCAGAAACGCCAGCGCTATATGCTGCCGGACGTGTTTGTGCCGCTTATCTTGCCCAAAAGTAGTGGATTGGGCAACGGCAACGGTCATTTCAACCATGCGACAGATTCTCAACCCTCATCCGCGAACCATTCAAGCCACTGGCTGCGCAACGGCTTTGTCCTGGCAACGGCTGCCGCGCTGATCTTTGCAGCCCTGGGCGTTTTCAATCATTTTGTGTTCCAGAGCAGCACACCGGTATTACAGGATGAGGCGAAAAGCTGGCCTTCTGTAATTATTGGCGTTTCTCTCCTTTCTTCCCTACCGGCAATCAGCAAATTCTACAACGTCGATACCGCAAGTGGAGCGAGAGAGCTAATGATGCCAACTGACCAATCTGCTCAGGGGACGCAGTATGAAAGGGTGTCGCCAGATGGCAAAGATGTGTTGTATCATTTCTCTGCTCAAGGCCAGACCGTCTACACGACTCTGCAATTGGGGCAACGTGGAAGTTATGTTACTCGAGTGCCAGCCGGAGGCGTGAATTCTGCTATCTGGCTGGATAACGAGCATATTCTCGTTGCGTTCACGCAAAGCGGCGTTGAGGAATTCGATATTCACACGGGCAGAGCGGTCAAACGATTCGCGTCGCTGACTAATGTCTACCTGCTCTTCTATAAAGCCCCGTACCTGTACTTCCAGAATGCGCAACAAACGATGATGTATCGTAGTAATCTGGCGACGGGCGAAAAAGAGCAGTTGATTGCCGGTGCAGGCGGTCTTTATTTGACCCATTGTGTGTTGAATCCCGCCGGCTCAGGCGTCTATTGCGAGGGGCAAACCGACAAGCTATCGCGTACTGGAAGCGCTTTGTACGTGGTGAGTGGAGATGGTTCGGGAGCGCGGGCGCTCAGCCGGAGAGGCATCTTGCTCGGCTTCGCGCCCGATCGCGCGCTCCTGTATCTACAGATTGCGCTTAATACGTATCAGGTGGTGAAGATGGGTTCAACGCCGCAGCAAGACCTCGTAGTGATGAAAAATGCTGCTCCCGCGACGGCTTTTGTAGGAGCGGGGGACGCGATGCTGGCTCCCGATGGACATGGATTGGTTGTGCAGGATAGCAACCGGGCCAATTCCTCGCGCGGGGTCTGGTATGACGATCTCACAACGCAGACTTCACGAGAGCTATTCACTTATCTGCCCGGCTCCAATGAACAGTTAATCGGCTGGGATCAAATGCGCGTCACCGGCACAACAGCTACGCCGGGTGCCAGTGTATCAACGCTTCCGGTTGCGGCTTAAAATTGATACGCCTCTGGTTCCATGCGCCGCCAAATCCTGACCTCGTGTATACCCGCCTCGCGCAAGATTTCTTCTGAAAGCTGGTGCGCCTGCGCGACCCGCGCCGGGTAATGCGCGTCTGATCCGACGCTGACAGGTGTATGGTGCAACGCGCAGGCCCGCGCAAGACGGCGCACAAGGTTCGTATAGCGTAGTACATCATACCCGTTGATCTCTAATGCCACGTCGCAGCGAGCGGCCTCTGCTGCCAGCCGTTCAAGTTCTTCGTCAAGAGTGGGTGGGAGAAAGGCGCTTTCAATGCGCATCCGCACCGGGTGGCTGACCAGGCTGAACGCGCCGCAGGTGGCGGCCTGGCGCAAGAGCGCGAAGTAGCGCAGCCAGCGCGCCTCGCTCTTTTCCCGGTTGGTGACACTATCATCCAGGATGATTACCCCATCGACTTCATGCACTGACCCGATCAGGAAATCCCAGTTGCGCCCCGGCAGAAACGCCTGGATTTGCTCGTTGAGGCCCGGAATGAAGTCAACCTCCAGCCCCAGGCGCGTCTCGATGGAGACTTCCTGCGCGGCGGCGCGTACCGCTTCGCTATATGCGCTGAATGAGAGAAGGGGACCTTCGTCCGGCATATGCTGCAAGGTGGGACGCGCCTCGCTCATCTGAAAGATATGCTCTGACAGGCCGAGCATACGCAGCCCTTTTTCCCTGGCGGTCTGGGCCATCTGGCGGGCGGAACTGCGCGCGACATGGCTATGGAAGTCGGTGTCTATGGTCATGCTTGTAAAAACTCCTCAAAAAGAAGGGTGGTGTGGATTAGCTTGCTTGAGCGGGAACGCTCGCTGCCAAACGCATACGATATACTATAATACTTGCCAGTATGAACTGTCGAGCAGATTTGTACAAGGGTTATTGAATCCAGGAAGGATGATCTTTTATGGCACGTTCCTCTTCCACCGGGCGCGTGGTTATCATTGGGGGCGGCGCAACGAGCGCGCTTATCGCCGTTCGCCTGGCAGAGCGCGGTTTCCATGTGACTGTACTGGAGAAGGCTCAACCGGGTAATGGCTCTTCCAGCCGTTCCGCGGCAGGTATTCGAGCGCAGTTCAGCACGGAGGAGACGGTGGTTGGGATGCAATACAGCGAGTGGTGGTATAGCCACTTCCATGATCTCTTGCGCAGCCCTGCCGATGTGCGCCAGCAAGCTGTTATGCGCCAGAATGGCTACCTGTTCCTGTATGAAGACCCTGATGTTATCCCCGCGTGGCAACCGCGCAGGCGACAGGAATTAGCCCGCGTCTGGCAGCACGCGCAGGCGGCTGCGACAATGCAGCAGCGCGTTGGACTTCCTGTTGAAGTGTTGTCACCACAGCATGTCCATGAACGCTGGCCCCATCTCCTGCCTGACCGGCTGACGGGAGCCACCTGGTGTCCAACCGATGGTTTCCTCATACCGCATATGATCTACAGCGAAGGGTTCCGGCGGGCAAAAGAACTGGGTGTGGAAGTGCAACAGCACACCGAGGTTATTGGCGCTGTGCTACATGCCGATCGCATACACGCACTGGTGACAAACAAGGGAACGTTTGAGGCTGACTGGTTCATCAACGCAACTAACATCTGGGCAGCTCGCCTCAGCCCGCGCATTGGCGGCATGACACTGCCTGTCTCACCGCTCAAGCGTTACCTGTATTTCCTGAAACCCGCGCAGCCGGTTATGGAAGCAGCGGACTGGCAGCAGCTTCCCATGACCATCTACGGGGTAGGAAGCCATCGCGGAGCGCACTCGCGACCGGAGCAAGAACTTTTGTTGCTGGCCTGGGCGCATGAGACCGAGCCGGAGACACGTTTCAACGATGATGACCAGGACCGCATCGATCCCCCATTTCGCCATGATAACGGCATTGACAACTATGGGTACGCCATCCTCGCGCAAGTAGATGAATTTTCCCCGCTGCTTGCTAACGCGGGCGGCCTGGTAGCTACAACTACAGGATTTTATGGCGCCACGCCTGATGCTAACCCGCTGATCGGGCGCGATGCGTGCCAGCAGAACCTGGTTCACGCCGCCGGATTCTCAGGACATGGCCTGATGCACGCACCGATTACCGCGCTGCTGGTCGAGGCCATCCTGTCGGGTGATGTTGATAGCGGGCATGTGCGTATGCCTGCGCCATTTGATTACGCGACTATTGATCTTCATACGTTTGATCCTGGACGCGCTTTTGATAGTTCGAGCAAGGAGCAGTTGGTGTTGTAACGCGCTTTGCTGCTCGTATCAGTATTTCACTACCGCGATAGCAAAACCATCGGTATAGTCCTCGTCCATTGCCAGGAGCAGCGAGGCCAGGCGAGGGTCGCTGGCGATGCGCCGGTTTAGCTCTGCCACGCCCGTTATCACCTCATCCTGCGAGGGGAGAAAGGCTTTGCCGCCGCGAATGCAGTTGTCGGCGACGATGATACTGCCGGGGCGTGTGAGACGCATGGCCCAATCGAGATACTGGGGGTAGGGTGGTTTGTCGGCGTCAATAAAGACGAGATCGAAGGGAGCCTCGCTTGCAAGGTGTGGCAGCAGGTCGAGCGCCCTGCCTACGCGCACCTCTGTGCGGTCGCTGACACCCGCCTTCTCGAAGGAGTTGCGCACGACGGCGGCGTGTTCCGGGCTGATCTCCAATGTTATCATGCGCCCGCCCTCGGGCAGCGAGCGCGCCAGCCAGATGCCGCTGTAGCCACCCAGCGCGCCAATTTCCAGTATTTTATGAGCGTTGCAGGCGGCGGCAAGCACCTGTAGCAGCTTTCCCTGAATGGGCGAAATTTGAATTTCGGGTAAACCGGCTGCTCTGGCGGAGGTCAGAGCGTTGCGCAGTCCGTCGTCCTCTGGCGCGAAGGCGCGGGAGATGTTCTCTTCGATCTGGTGTCGCGTCTGCTGCTGTTGTTGTAGATACGTTAATTCTGTGTTGTCGTTTGCCATGAAATAGATGTTCCTTTCTGTAGTAGAAATGCCAGGCGAGGACAAACCTCTGAGGCGTTCACGGAAGCACTGTTGTCATCCTGAGCGCAGCGAAGGATCTCTGCCTGTATCGAGCGCAGATCCTTCGCTGCGCTCAGGATGACAGATGGCGGGGGCAAGCCCCCGCCCTGGGGCGTCTGTTCATACACGGGTGTTTTGGTAGTCGTAATGCGTAAGAACGCGCTCGACCTGGATAAGGTCGATAGCGGCTTTGCATTGCGCGAAAATGGCGCGGGCTTCGCGCAGGTAGGTCAGTCCGCGCTGGAAAGCTGGCTCGCCTGCTGAACCCCGTTGCAGCAAAGTTACTCCGTAGCAGTGTAGGGCGCGGGCATAGTCCAGGCGCATCTCGTGTCGAGAAAAGATGTCGATGGCCTGCTCAAAATTGGTACCGGCTTCGACTGAATGCCCCTGGGTGGCTAATATCCTGCCGAGCAGGCGTTGCGAGCGCGCCAGGGTGCGCGTAAGTTCGTGTTCTTGCGCGTCACTCATGCTCTGCAATGCTATGTGTTGCGCGCGTTCGACTTCACCCAGCAGGAAAAAGATGATTGCCAGGTTGAGACGCGCCTCAATGTACACTTCCGCGTCCAGCCTTTCGAGTGTCAGAGCGCGCTCTAATGCTTTGCGCGCTCGCGCCAGTATATCTACGCCGCCATTTTTTTGTAAGGCGACTGGCGTACCGGCATCGATGAAAGTGATATTGCACACCTCTATGGCTCTGGTGATGCGCCAGTCACCCAGAGTAACGAGGGCAAAACCAGTGAAGCGCGCACTTTTGATAGCGCGTCCGAGGGCGAGGCCGCGTCGAATAGATGCCAGGGCGCCTTGCATATCGCCCTGATCTTGCAGGATGGTCGCCAGGACGACATTATTCCAGCTCAACTGTTCCCTTTCGCTGATGCGTTCGGTAACGGCGATGCTGCGCCTCATCCATTCTTCTGCTTCAAGCAGATCGCCGCAGCGCGCCGCGACATCGCCCAGGTTCCCCGTTACAAAGGCCACGTTGGGTTGGTCGCTGTTGCGTTCGGCCATGCCCAGCGCCTGTTTGAAGTAGGAGCGCGCGATTTCGTTTTCTGCTCGCATGGCATGAACCGCGCCCAGATTGCCGTAGACCATTGTTAAGGCGGAGACTTCGTCGTGTTGCTCGAAGATGGATAGTTCGCGCTTCAAATGCGTGAGCGCCTCGCTATATTGACCAAGCGTAGCGGCAAGAATGCCGAGTAATTCATAGCAGCGACCAAGCTCAATCGCGCTGCCAATCATGGCGAGCGCGGTGTACGTCGGCAATTCGGAAGCGGTGACAGGCAGATCGGGCTTGCCCTGCTGCTGATTGCGCATCACCTCTTCAAGTATGTTGAGAGCTTCTTGCGCGTAGCGCTGCGCTTCGTCATAGTTGCCCCGGTGCCAGCAGATGTTGCCCTGTTGCATGTGCAGACACGCCCAGGCAGAGCCAGACGTGACCCCTGCCTCCTGCATGATCTGTTTTGCCTGTTCGAGGCACTGCCAGGCATGGTCAAAATCGGAGATTTCTGTCCAGGCGCGCCCGATTTCTCGCAAAATGAGGGCGCGCCGTTGCGCTTCCGTCTGACAATTTTGCAAGGTCTCTTCCGGGTGGTATTGAGCGCGCAATTCTAGCACACGTTCGTACAGATGGCGCATTTCCTCGTAGTTGCCATGAATATTGTTGCATTCTCCCACGCGCTCCAACAGACTGGCCAGGTGCAACGGGTCTTCAATTGTATGTGTTTTCGCGTGTTTTTCACGGGAGAGGGCTTCGATAGCAATGCGATAGTAATGCTCCGCTTCGGAATAGGCGGAGAGCGCATAGGCGCGATTTGCGGCAAGTTCGGCGTATTTGGCGATGGAGGCGGGATCGCTGCCTCCC
Source organism: Chloroflexota bacterium (assembly GCA_027316975.1). Classification (GTDB taxonomy): domain Bacteria; phylum Chloroflexota; class Ktedonobacteria; order Ktedonobacterales; family Ktedonobacteraceae; genus CF-113. Next base: position 6,338 of record DAHVFL010000268.1, read on the forward strand.
TTACTCAGGTGGTGGGTGATGGCGGCTGCCACTTCTTCTTCGTTGCCGGAATGCGCCAGCATGAGCGCGTTAGCAGCGCGGCGGTGTAATTGCGCGCGCCGCGCCGCGGAGAGGCGATTATACAGGTGGCTGACAATCAATGGGTGCCAGAAATTGTAGATGATATGCGTGCCGGTTCCCTCTTCTGTCAGCAGTCCGGCTCGCAGGGCTTCTTCAAGCATATCGAGAATGGCATCCTCGTGGATACCCTGATCCCCGACCATGTAGGCAAGCTGACTGAACTCAAACGAACCACCGAGAACGGCAACCTTGCCCAGGAGTACCTGGCAAGCGTTACTCAGCCTGCTCAGGCGGCGGTCGAGTACGGCGGTGATGGTTTCCGGCATCATTGAGGAG
>DAHVFL010000269.1 GCA_027316975.1 Chloroflexota bacterium
TCCATATGCCATGCTTGCAGCCTTGATAAATTGGCTTGTCTGGATAAGTTGAAAAAGATATTGGCTGGTTACAAGATCGCTGTTGGGAACAAGCGGCCAAATCTCCGTTGAGCAAACACCGTCTCTGTCCGCAAGCCAATACTTCTCGAGATAAGCACGTAATCTCCCAAACAAGACATCTCCAACATGAAATTGCGCTTTGAGAGAAGACTCAGCGGTTGTAGTTGAATAGCCAATTAATTGACCCGAACCTTGCCCTATGTGTTCCAATTCGACACAAAACGAATATCTGCCGGATATCTTTGGGTCGATTCTCTTTTTGCGAATGGTAGCAATTTGTTCAAATTTATATGGATTCCACTCAGCAGGAATCATAACTAACTCGTTATCTTTAAGTCCAGGCTTCACATCTATACAAACCCCATCTTTCTCAAATATGCGTTTACCTTGCCTGTCAAAACCTCAACATCCTTAGAAAGCACAGACAGTGGCGTCTCATACCGCTCTGCAAGCTGTCTGACACGTCCAGTAAGCGACTGGGATACGCGGTTTAGTTCGCTCTGTATGTCATTTATGAGGGTTGCCAGCCATTTATCGTCTACTACCAGCGTTTTTACTTCATCCTCGCTCAGTGTTCTGTATTTGAGGGTTACTTTGTCATTCAGCGCTTTTTGCGCGTCTTTGACCTTCTTGCTCGCTTCCGCCTCCTGGTCAAGCAGGTCGAGATAGGCGTTCAGCATGATACGCTCATCCTGCGCATCGGGATCGTCAAGCATGTATTTCAGGCGCGTTTTGATGGTGGTTCTGGTGATTTTGCCTTTCTCGTTTTTGGCTTCTTCGAGCAGGCCGCCCTCGCCGCCGTGTTCTTCGTCCAGGTCTTCCATCTGGCGCGCGATGGCTTCTCGCGCGGCTTCCAGATTTTCTATATGCTGCTGCTCGGCGGCGAAATAACGGGCGATGACAAGCTGGCGGGGTAGCAGGTCTTCGTTGGCCTGCCAGCTATCCTGGGCAATCATGTACACATCGTCTTGCATGGTGTCGCTCCAGTAGCTCATGAGGCGCTGGTACACGTCGTATTTGTCGATTAGTTGGACGTGGGCGAAGACGCGCAGCATATCCTCGGAAAGCGTTTCAATTAACTGTTTGGGCGAAGTGCCGATGGTTATGCTCTTGAGGGTGGCTATGTTGCTGGTTTGCCATTGGAGGTACCATTCAGCCACCGCCTCATTATAAGCCCTGTATTCAGGGTGAGTGTGGATGGTCGCCTTGATCTGTGCTGTGCAAAATTCCACCCTGAGCGAGCTGTAGCCAGGGCGCGGCTCCATGGACGTTAACTTAACAATTTCAGGATCACCGTGCCTGTCATTCTGAGCGAAGCGAAGAATCTCTGTGTGGCGGGTGAGATTCTTCGCTTCGCTCAGAATGACAGGCGAGGAGTCGGTGTCAGGTGCTAAACTAACACCTGTGGGGCGCGGCTCTTCTATGAAGAGTTGCTGCTTGAGCGTGGGGAAGACCTGCCAGTAGGCGTCGAGGGCGTCGATGTCATGGTTGGGGATGCCGCCCCGCAGGTGCGCGTCGATGTCGTGCAGGTCTTCGGCTTCGCTGCTGTCGATGTAGCGCGGGATGTTGAGGTTGTAGTCGTTGGCCTCGATTTCGGCCACCGGCACCATGCGCGAATATGCGGGCAGCTCAAGCTGTTTGTTGAAGACATCGACGATCTTGTGAATGTCCTGGTGGCGCAAACGGTTCTTGTTGCCATCCTTCATAAAGCCTTTGCTGGCGTCGATCAGAAAGATGCCCCTGCGATTGGCGGCGTTCTCTTTGTCGAGGACGATAATGCAGGCGGGAATGCCGGTGCCGAAGAACAGGTTGGGTGGAAGGCCGATGATGCCTTTGATATAGCCTTTGCGGATAATCTTCTGGCGAATTTCGGATTCTGCATTGCCCCTGAAAAGGACGCCGTGCGGCAGGATGATCGCCCCTTTGCCGTTGCTTTTGAGCGAGCGGATGACGTGCAGCAGAAAAGCGTAGTCGCCATTTTTCTGAGGTGGCACGCCATCCGTAAAACGGGCGTACTCATCATGAGCCGGGTCAAAGCCGTTGCTCCATGCTTTATTGGAGAACGGCGGATTAGAGACCACGAAGTCGAAGGTTTTGAGGTTCTTATCTTCTGGCTTATTGCCGCTGCCCTGCTTAAAATAGGGATGGGAGAGCGAATTGTCCTGCCAGATTTCGGCGGTGGGGTTATCGTGCAGGATCATGTTCATCTTTGCCAGCGCTGCCGTCGCGTTATCCATCTCCTGCCCGTATATGCTCAGGCGCACCGGCGCTTCGTCGTTAGCTTTCAGCAGCAGCGAGCCGGAACCGCAGGTGGGGTCGTAGATGCTCTGGTTAGAACTGGTGGCTTTGCTGGTGCCAATCACCTTTGCTATGACGCGCGAGACTTCAGCAGGAGTGTAGAACTGCCCTTTACTCTTGCCCGATTGGGTAGCGAAGTTGCGCATCAGGTATTCATAGGCATCTCCCAGCAGATCGTCACCTTCGGCGCGGTTCCTGCGGAAATCGAGGGCGGGGTTCTGGAAAATTCCTACCAGATTGGAGAGACGGTCCTGCATCTCTTTACCCTTGCCCAGCTTGTCGGGATCGTTGAAGTCGGCCACTGTAATGACGCCGGTGAGGTGGTTGGCTTCAGCCAAAGCCGCTTTGATCTTATTGATGCGGTCGCCAATATCTTTCTGCCCTTTGGCTGCAACCATATCGGCAAAGCTGCCGCCCGGTGGAACCACAATCAGGGCGTCGGGCTTTCCGGCGTATTTGTCGGAGACGTATTTGACGAAGAGCAGAACGAGGACATAATCTTTATATTGCGAGGCGTCCATGCCGCCGCGCAATTCGTCGCAGCTTTTCCAGAGCGAGCTATACAACTCACTTTTTTTGATTGCCATTGCGCACTTTCTCCATACACACGTTATGGCTATCTATGATAGCTTATTCTCAAGTGTAGCGCAATAAGTGGAAAGTGCTTCATCCCTTTCAAGTGCCTCAAGGGCGTATTACTGTTTACACTTACTCCAACTTACGATTGGGGGTCCCCAACGATCAAAGTAAGCATCCACGTAGTTTGCAATAGAAGATGCGGCTTCTTGCTGAGAAAGACTCATCTTCTGCTGGAGCAGTGCTGATACCAGTCGCAAGAGCGCAGCAAGCTCTTCATTTAACGGCGCATCCTGGATAATCCTCAAAACGCCTTTTTTACAGATTTTTTCCGCGTTCAGATAACCCATGATGAGATTGACCATCCACAGCCGCATGCGAGAGAGAGGTACATCCAGATCTGTCAGAGCAGCGAATGCTCCAAGCCGTCCCAGGGCATAGGCCAGGGCGTCCTGGTAGTGCCACCACGCTTCCAGCCCTCCGCCGGTGGGCTGCTGCTGTTCCGCTTGCCACAGGCGCGCTAAGGTATCCCGAAGCGGGGGGACGGCGGCTTGATTTCCCCAAGAACCAAGAATATCCGCTACATACAGGTGTTGCATATCATACCAGTCGTCCACCACCGGATGAGGCGGGAGAAACTCCTGTAGCATGTTTACCAGGACAGGAAAGGCCGCTTCTTCCCGCATATCCCCCAGACTAAGGGCTGCAGCCCAGCGCAGTTCTGGATGTTCATGATGCAGGAAAGGTAGGAGCAGATTTCTTGCCCATCTTGAGCCGGTATATCCTACCGCGAAGGCAGCCACCTGTTGATCTTTGCCTTCTCCTTCATTCAGTGCGCGTGCGAAGGTTGTCAGTTCGAGATCACCCCAGCGCCCTGCAAAATCTTTGATGTATTCTTCATCTGTTCCAATAATTTGTATCATGCTAAAAGCATGTTCGACATAGGCCGACCAATCTGTCATCGATGATGTCCTCTTTCTATTTTCACTCGACAAACGGAATAAGCACTTGCCTGAGTACGTCTATTGTTACAGGGACGCCGTTTCCAGCCGGGTAGATACCTGGATTGAAGCCTTTCCCATAAATTATATCCCAAACCGATAAAAACAACTGCTGTGTTCTTGCTTTCTGGCGTAGGGTGCGTTGCCAGAGTCTCATATCCCGCTCACAAGGACCGCATACCGTCACCTGACTGAAAATAACAGTGTAGATTGCGGTAATAGGACCCGGGTCGATGGACAGGCGCGGCAACTGTAGTTGTAACCACCCATAAGTAGATTGTTCACTATGATTATCATTGGTGATCTTTCCAGAGCCTCTAAAGACGGGCGATTGAACTCGCAGCTGCGTCCCATCCTTGTAACAAATTGTGTATGAACCAGGCCCATAATTACCCCCAAAGGGATTGGCAGTACGGTACTGTTCTGCCGCCTGCGCCAGGGTAAACGCCTCCTGCCTTGCATCGAAGTTCTGCCCGGCACCCTGGCATTGCCCCTCGGAAGCGGTTTGCGTTGCCGTGTTGGTCTGGATTCTGAGCGAGGGTAAGACCAGCAGGACAAGAGCGAGCAGCAATAACAAAAGCAGCAATAGTGCGAGGGGCGGTTTTTTTACTGTGCTTTGTGCCGCCATCGTTTTTCACCTTTTTCTCTTCTGATCTTCTAATGAGGAATATACTGCATATATGCGGAAATTTCAGCAATTACATCTCGAAGTTTTGGGATGTACGTTGTCATTCTGAGCGCAGCGAAGAATCTGCGTACTGTACAGAAGTGAGACCGGACGTAGATTCTTCGCTGCGCCCAGAATGACAGGGGGAATGGTTATGTAGGGGTGGGATTGGGGGATGCGGGGGCCTTGTGCTTGTCCCGTGCGGGTGCGATTCGTTTGCTTGACGGGTCTTGACGAATCGTGTTGCGACGAAGGACGCCCACAAGACGCGGTAGGGACTGCACTGGGGATGCTCTTGACGAATCGTGTTGCGACGAAGGACGCCCACAAGGGTCCCCACCCAGCCACTCATCCACCCGCGTCCCTACGCACGGGCGCGTGCCGCGCCGATGTTCTTCCTTGCTCGTCAGTCTCTAGTGCTGCGTTCCTTAAATGTAGTAACAAAACGGATCGGCCTCTAGAGCCAGCTTATGTAGTTTTATGCTGCGTTTATGTTTTAAGCGGATTTAAGGAACGCAGCACTAGCCTGATATAGTGCTCTCTGCTATAATAGCGGGGCAAGCAAGGGAATAAACGCCCTCACCCGCAAAGGGCCGGGGCGATCTGGTACTCCGCGTGGAAGAGAAGGATTAGAACAATGCCCGAACACTATAGAGCCTTGCAAGGTTTCAAAGATATACTGCCCGACGAGCAGCCCTACTGGCGCTTGATCGAGAAAACGGCGATTGAGGTGACTGAACTTTATGGGTACCGGCGCATCGAGACGCCGACTGTGGAGGAAACGTCGCTGTTCAGCCGCACTACCGGCGAAGGCACCGACATCGTCGACAAAGAGATGTACAGCTTCAACGACCGCCCGGACAAAGAAGGACGCAGCGCCAATCTCTCACTGCGACCGGAAGGCACGGCGGGCGTGGTGCGCGCCTACCTTGAACACGGCATGTTCCAGCTTGCGCAGCCGGTCAAGCTGTACTACCTGCGCGAGCCGATGTTTCGCCATGATAAGCCCCAGGCGGGTCGCGTGCGCGAACACCACCAGTTCGGCTGCGAGGCATTGGGCGAAAGCGACCCGGCAGTCGATGCCGAGATGATCGGCCTGCTCTTCCAGTTTTACATAAGCATGGGCCTGAGTAATCTGCATGTCTCCCTCAACAGCATCGGAGACCGCAACTGCCGCCCGCAATACCTTGAGCGCTTGAAAGAGTACTACCTGCCACTACTGGATACGTGCTGTGACGATTGCCAGGTGCGTTTCTACAAGAACCCCCTGCGCCTGCTCGACTGCAAGGAACCGCAGGACCAGGCCAGGATTGCAGGCGCGCCCAAAATCGCCGATTACCTGTGCGAGCCGTGCCGCGAACACTTCGCGGCGGTCAAGCGTTACCTTGATCTCTACGACGTGCCCTACCAGCTCGACCCGCTGCTGGTGCGCGGCCTTGACTATTACACGCGCACCGTCTTTGAGGTAATCTCAACCACCAGCAAGCAGGCCCTCAACGGCGGCGGACGCTACGACGGGCTGGCCGAAATCCTGGGCGGCAAGTCCACGCCCGGCATCGGCTTCGGCGCAGGCTTTGAACGTATCTCGCTGGAACTCAAACGCCAGAAGGTCGCGCCACCGCCGGAGGCCGGCCCCTGCGCCTACGTGGTCTACTTCGGCAAAAGCGCCGAAATGAAAGACGCGGCGGTACGCATCGTAGCCGAATTGCGTCACGCCGCTATCAAAACCGAGATGGGCTACGGCGACCGCAGCGCGAAATCGCAGATGAAACAGGCCAACACCTCCGGCTCCGCCTACGCCATCCTGATCGGTGAAGACGAACTGGCGGGCGGTTATGTAACAGTGCAAGACCTGCGCGCCGGCAAGGAGCTTGCGTTGGAGGCCAAACAGATCAAAGTGCAGCGAGACGCGCTGATAGACTACCTGCAAAAAGCGTAGTGGGATTATAAAATCGGAGAAGGTCTCTAGTCTTCCATGTGAAAAATTGGATGCCTGTAGGGACGCTCCGAGGCGGACGCGGTGAATCGCGTCCCTACAGGCAGGGACGCTCTGAGGCGGACGCGATGAATCGCGTCCCTACAGGCAGGGACGCTCTGAGGCGGACGCGATGAATCGCGTC
>DAHVFL010000026.1 GCA_027316975.1 Chloroflexota bacterium
TCCCACCCGACTGTCATCCTGAGCGCAGCGAAGGATCTCCGTGTCCGGCGAGTCAGATCCTTCGCTGCGCTCAGGATGACAGGCACTCTCTCCACATGTCTGAGCTTCAAATACCTTACTTGTAGGAAACACCAAAAAGCAGTATAATTTATGTCGAGGAATGAATCTCTTTTCCGAGATTGTCATAATTACCCGCACATTTTCTGGAACGACTGCCTGTGACGCGAAGAACAACATAAAAAGCGGGAACGGCCATGCAAAAGCGAATCTTGCTCGGAATCGATGCGCCAGTTACACTTGCAACACAACATGCGCTACGCGCAGTCTGCGAGTTCATCGATCAGACCATACCAGAGATTCACCTCTTTCTCCTCCATGTGATTTCTGTTCCCAACATCTCTTCGCCCACGCTCGGTTTGTACGTCAGCCACATGCAGTCTGCCTCCTACACCTCCGAACAACGTTCCCTGGGCGAACTCGCCCTGCGACGCGCGCGCACCGAACTGGAGAATCGCGGACTCCACCCGCAGCAAATCGAGACCCTGCTGCGCGTAGGAACACCCGTAGAAGAGACCATCAAAGTTGCAAAAGAGTTGCAGGCCGATCTGATTATCATCGGCAGCCGCGGAAACACCCCGCGACAACGAATGCGGCGCTTCTTCGCGGGCAGCATATCGCGGCGTATTCTCGACCTCGCCACCTGTCCCGTCATGATAGTCGTGCCGCCCGCTCCACCGCACATGAAAAAGCCCCCTGACCTCGTGAAATGGTACGAAGATTCGATTACCCACTACCTGCAAGAACACACCGGTGATCTAACCGTCTTCACCCCCCGCGAGGTCGCATTAACCTTTGCCCCATCACACAAAAAAGAACCCGGACGTAAAGAACAGGCCGCCGCCATCCTCGCCCTTGAGCAACTGGCGCGTGGCGGTCTGCTCTGCCGCCACGATGTCAAAGGCGAAATGCGCTACGTCAACGATTAAATTAGTGTAAAGACCAGATGTCTCGCGCCCGCGGAGCGGGCGCGAGACATCTGGTCTTTACACTAATTTTTCCAATTCCTCCGGCGTCGTGACGGGCGCGAGACAGGCAAAATGCTGGCACACATAGGCGGTAGCTTTGCCTTCGCGCACGGGTCGATCTTCCAGCAGAGGCACAGCGCGCGCAGACGCGGCATCTCCGGCAGCTCCACAGGCCAGCACGCTGTTGGGCAGAAAACGACTGTTTATCACGCGCAACAAAGCCTGCGTATCGCTCGCCTGCCCATCTCCAATAATCGCAAACTCTTTGACGGGCGACATGGCAAAATCGAGCGCGCCGAGCGCGTGCCCAAACGACTGCGGATGCTGCACCATAATACCTGCCAGCGAACGCAGGTAGTCGTCAGCACGCTGGCGATAGGCTTCCTCCCCTGTGAAGGCTGACAGGCGCAACAGCGCATCGATAGCCATACTGTTGCCCGCCGGAAGAGCATTATCCATAATATCCTTCGGGCGACTCACCAGTTCCTCGGAATCGCTGCCAGTATCGAAGAATCCGCCGTTTTGCGCGTCGGCAAAGAGCCGGATAGCCTCATCCATTAAACGACGCGCCTCCACCAACCAGCGCGGCTCAAAATCGGCCTCGTAGAGAGCCAGCAAACCATCCGCCAGGAAGGTATAATCTTCCAGGAAGCCATTCAGTTTAGCGCGCCCATCCTTATACGTGCGCAGCACGCGCCCTTCGCGGATCAACTGCTCAAGCAAAAAGTTGGCATTCTTGACGGCAACGCGCAGGTAATCGGCCCGTTCCAGGTATCGCGCCGCCTCTGCAAAACTGCGCAACATCAGCCCATTCCACGAAGTCAATATCTTCTCATCGCGCCCCGGCTTGACCCGCATTTCGCGCGCCGCAAAGAGCGCGGCCCGCCCCCGCTGTAGCGCGTGTTGCAGGCGTTCCACGGTCACATGCGCCGCACCGGCCACCGTTTGCGCGTCCTGCTCAACGCGCAAAATGTTTTTCCCCTCGAAGTTTCCCTGCTCAGTCACATCATAATAGAGCATAAAGAGCGCGGCAATCTTTTCCGGCAGAATCGCCCTCACCTCTTCGGGCGTCCAGGTGAAAAATTTGCCCTCCACACCCTCGCTGTCGGCATCCTGCGTGGAATAGAAACCACCCTCCGGCGATACCATCTCGCGCGCGACATAGTCCAGCGTCTCTTCGACGATGCGGCGATACAACGAGTCTCCTGTCAAAAGATAAGCGTGCAGGTAGACACGGCTGAGCAGGGCATTATCGTACAGCATTTTCTCGAAGTGCGGCGTCAGCCACTCAGCATCGACCGAATAACGATGAAAGCCCCCTCCCAACTGGTCGTATATGCCACCATTCGCCATCTTGCGCAGCGTCGTCTCTACTATCTCCTTTTCAGGAGTAGTCGCCTTACTACCAATCTCGCCGCGCACCCGGTGCAGGTGCATACGCAGCAAAAACTCCAGCGACATCGTATTGGGAAACTTGGGAGCATTGCCAAAACCACCATGCACCGGGTCAAACGCCGCCGCCAGTTCGCGACTGGCCGTGCCCAGCATCTCCAACGGCAGCGCTCCAATAGGAGCCGCGCCACCTCTACCCGCCAGCGGCGCACTACTGCGCTTTTGCAAGTAATCGCCAATCTGCGCCGCCTGCTCCTCGATCTGCTCGCGGTGACTCGCGTAAGCCTCAGCCATCGTCATCAGTACACGCGGGAAACCCGCCATGAATTCGCTCCCATACTGCCGGTCGCGCGGCGGATAATAGGTGCCACCATAAAAGGGCCGCCCATCGGGCAGCAAAAACATCGTCATAGGCCAGCCACCCTGCCCGGTCAGCGCCTGCACCGCCTGCATATAAATAGCATCGATATCAGGCCGCTCCTCGCGATCAACCTTGATAGAGACAAAATTTTCGTTCATGATCTGGGCGATCTCTTCATTTTCAAAAGATTCGCGCTCCATCACATGACACCAGTGACAGGCCGAATAGCCCACACTCAACAAAATTGGCCTATCGAGTTCTTTCGCCTTCCGCAAAGCCTCTTCACCCCACGCATACCAGTCCACCGGATTATGCGCGTGCTGCAATAAATACGGGCTGGTCTCAGGAATAAGCCGATTTGTATGTGTATGTTGCGATGCCGTATCAGACATGATTTCTCTCTCCTTATGAAATTTCCCGACCAGGCTCCCTCACCGACTGTCACCCTGAGCGCAGCGAAGGGTCTGCTTCCCTCACCGTCTGTCACCCTGAGCGCAGCGAAGGGTCTGCTCGCTGGGCCTGGAGATGCTTCGCTACGCTCAGCATGACATGACCGGTCCTGGTTGTTATTGTTCATTAGGGCATTGTACGACATATCAACAGAATAGGAAACTCCACTTCATTACTCAGGATACGTAAGGAACACCCTGGGGATTCTCGTCCCCCCTTGAAATCTATCACAAAGGAGACTACAATTATGACCAGATAAACAGATTTGGTCATAATGTTTATCTGGTCATCTGGTCATAGAAAAGGAGATATCATAGTGGCAACCCAACGCAAAAGTGAGCGCGGTCAAACCGAGGAACGCTCGAAACGCGAGGAACGCGCCAGCAGGATTCTAGACGCGGCTGGAGAGTTGATGTTGCGCTGGGGCTATAACAAAACAACCATCGACGACATCGCTCGCTATGCAGGTGTGGCAAAAGGCACCATTTACCTGCACTGGAAGACGCGCGAAGACCTGTTCACAGCCCTCATGAAACGCGAATATATTCACCTGGCAGAGGACGTTAAGCAGCGCATCGCCAACGACCCCGAAGGGGGAACTTTACGTGGGATCACGAAACACTCGATGCTGGCTACTATGAAGAATCCGCTCATGAAGGCGGTACTTTTGCGTGATACCGATCTGATCGGTGAATGGATGCGCAAAGAATCTGCCAGCCCGAGCTTCTCCGAACAACTCGCTCAATCTCTGGCGCTAGTTGAACACATCCGCAGTAGTGGAGTAGTGCGCGATGATATAGATACTCGTAAGTATGTGTATATGCTCGACGCCATCACGATAGGTTTTTTAGTGATTGACCGGTACATGCCTGACGATTTCAAATATCCTGACGAGGAGATTGTGGAAATGACGGCTGAGGTCGTCGAAAGGACGTTCGCGCCATCGCCGCCCTTATCTCCGCAGCCGGATGAGCAGGCCAGACAAGAGACGGCGAATACTTTAACTTCGTATATCGATAACGTCATAACTTTAAGAAAAAAGCAAGATCAAGAGGAGGCGTCATCATGACCACTCAAGAACCGGTAATCGTAATTGACAACTTCCACAAATCGTATGGCAAGGTGCAGGCCGTCAAGGGCATCACCATGCGCGTAGAGCAAGGCGAAATCTTCGGCTTCCTGGGACCAAACGGCGCGGGCAAAACCACCACCATTCGCTGTATGCTCGATGTCATTCGCCCCACGTCCGGTACGCTTCGCGTGCTGGGATTGGATGCCCAACGCGACAAGATGGAACTACACCGGCATATCGGCTACCTGCCCGGAGACGTGCGCCTGCCGGGGCAGATGACCGGCAAACAGGTCATCAACTACTTCTCGCGCTTGCAGGGCCTCGAACCCGTGCTGCTGGATGACCTCGTGGCGCGCTTCGACGTAGAAATGAAGCGGCCTTTGAAAAGCTACTCCAAAGGCATGCGCCAGAAGATCGGCGTCGTGCTGGCCTTCATGTGCGATCCCGAAGTGCTGATCCTGGACGAACCAACATCTGGTCTCGACCCGCTTTTGCAGCGCACCTTCAACGAGTTCTTGTTACAAGAGCAGGCGCGTGGCAAGACCATCTTCATGAGTTCGCATATCATGAGCGATGTCGAGAAAGTATGCCAGCGTGTGGCCGTCATTCGCCAGGGCGAAATCGTCACCATCGAAGAGGTAGAGAAGCTGCGCCAGAAGGCCGGCCAGCGCGTCACCGTCGAGTTTGGCGACCCCGTCAGCGCGGATGAAGTGGCGCGTATGCCAGGAGTAAGCATGGTGACCAGCCACAACTCCGCCTACCACTTCAATGTAAGCGGCAACATGGACGCGCTCATCAAGGCCCTCAGCCACCACGAAGTGCTGCGCCTGCAAGCCGAAGAGGCCCCACTCGAGGAAGTGTTCTTGAAGTTTTACGAAGAGACAAAAGAGGCGGCAAGCCGATAGAAAGGGGCATTAATCATGGCTTCTACATCTATTCCGACAACTGTAGCTGCTCCGAAAAAACGCGCACGTGGGCTGACAATTACGATGCGCGCGCTGTCGAACAGCAAAATCATCCTATCGTATGGGGCATTCTACGCACTCTTTATAGCGGTGGTGATAGGCTTTCTCTATCCTTCGATCAGCTCGATCAACATGAATGCCTACCTGACCTCGAACGCAGTTGCGGGATTGCTTGGCGCGAAACTTACCAATGCCAATAGCTATTCTGCGCTGGCGGCGCTTGAATTGTACAGCTCGTTCTACGTGCTGATCTGGGGCGGCATAATCGCCTACATCGCCGGGTCGACACTACCTGCGAGTATCGAGAACGGCACACTCGACCTGGCACTGGCCCGCCCCATTAGCCGCACGCGCTACTATCTCGAAGTCTGGCTCGGTGCAACCATTGGAGCGGTCATCCTGAGCGTTACAACGTTCCTGGCTGTCTGGGTCAGCACATTGTTTGTAAAGAATGCTGGCATTGATTGGACCTGGTTGATCATCGCGCAAACGCTCGAACTTGCCGCCATGTTCCTGGCAGGCGGCATCGGTGTGCTGTTCGGCTCCTTCATCAACGCCAGCCGCGCTGCCGGTGGAGCAGCCATTGGCATCCTGGCGCTGTTCTACCTGATGAATACGCTCGGCGGCATCTCAGATAACCTCTCCTGGATGCTCAAGATCGAGCCGATCTACTACATCCAGGGCATCCAGGCGCTCGCGGTACACTCCATCACCGGCTGGTATCCATTAGTACCGGTGATAGGTGGTCTGGTTTGCGGCATCGCCGGCCTCGTGATCTTCAACCGCCGCGATTTGCCAACAACGTAGAAATGACTGAATCACCAGGGCGGGGGCAGAGCCGCCGCCCGTACCCTGCTACGAAACTTGAGTGCATCCGTATAGGGTACGGGCGGGGCTTGCCCCCGCCCTGGTATTTCCTGGCCTAAACTTATCTATTCTTGCCAGTATATGATAGAATTAGAACATACTTCCGTCTTATATTCAAGAAAGAACACAGCACAGCATGGCAACCCTTACCACCTGGGCAGAAACTATCACCACCGCTACCGCTTACCTGCGCGACATTGACCCCATCATGGCCCTATCCATTGAGCGAGTCGGTGAGTGTACCTTGACACCCAATCCCAACCTCTTCGAGACCCTGGTGGACGCCATTATCTCACAACAAATCTCCGTCAAAGCCGCCGACGCCATCATGGGACGCTTGCGCAATGCCGCTATTGGAGAAAGCGGAGGACTGATCACCCCCGAAGCCCTGCTGCCACTCGAACACGACGCGCTGCGAGCAGCCGGGCTATCGCCGCAGAAGATTCGCTACATCCGCGACCTGACTGAGCGCGTCAGCAGCGGCCAGCTTGATCTCACAGTATTAAGCGACGTAGAAGACGAGGCAGTGATTACCGAACTGGTCAAAGTAAAGGGCATCGGTCGCTGGACTGCTGAAATGATGCTCATCTTCTCACTTGGCCGGCCCGACGTGCTACCCGTCGACGACCTGGGCTTCCTCGAAGGCGTGCGCGAAGCCTACGGTCTTGTTACCCGCCCAACGCCAAAAGAACTGCGCGAACGCGGTGAGCTATGGAGGCCATTTCGGACTTTCGCGACCTGGTATATGTGGTCGATACGTCGTCTTGCTACGAACAGCGCTCGTCCTCAGACACGCATTGTATCATTATAAACTTATCATCCTGAAATATTAAACAAATCTCTGTATGGTAGAATATGTATGTTCCCAGAAAATCGATCCGTTTCAGGATACTGCAAGCACATGTACCTGGTTGCAAACGTTCGGTAAGGTATCTTAAAAAGTCGATCCGCTTCAGGATACTAAAGTGCCAACGACATTATAGCTCTCAAAGTATAAATATAAATATGGACACACCCGACAACTATTACGCCACCCTGGGCGTACCCATAGACGCGGATAGCGACACCATCAAACGGGCCTACCGCCAACTGGCGCGCCGCTACCACCCTGACCTGACCGGAGAAGAGGGCGCGCTACAGATGAAGCGCGTCAATCGCGCCTACGATGTCTTGAGCGACCCTGAGAAACGGCTGAACTACGATACCATAATTGGCGGGGTAATTGACCTGCGCAGAGGCGCTATTGTGCGCCCGCGCCCCGTACAGCGCAAAATGGAAGACGCCGGCGACCTCGAATTTTCCGGTCTCAGCATCTTCAGCACCAGGGGGCCATTTCACGCCGGGCCAAAGCTGCGCGCGCAACTGGGCGTCATTTCATCACTCAACAGCGCGCAAACAGAGCAGGGATTGCTGGTCGCAGCCGGGTCGCTGGACGGCAAGGGCCTGATCTGGCAGGCAGGCAGCGCGAACACACCCGCCATTTTCACCACCGGTGCCGCGTTAACCGTTGAATCGCTGCGTGAAATGCGTATCTCCGAACGAGGGAACATGGTTGCAGCCTGGGGTCGGCTCGGCCTGCACATCTGGAACGCCCATACCGGCGTATTACTGTGGAGCTATGCTCTGGGACAGCGCGCCGTCTCCGCCCACTTTTCCTTTGACCTGGTAATGCCGGAAACGCCCGGCGGCGAACAGGCAGTCTGGCTGGCCCTGCCGTTGCTGCGCCAAGACCCCCGCGCCCCACGCGCTCAAAGCGTGCGTGGAACCGGCATACTCAAACACACTATTGGCGCGGACGCCTCTGAATTGAGCGAACCCATAGTATGCGCGGAAGACGAGATCGAGAAGCGGCAATTCTGGGCCATCCGCCTGCGAGCGCTCGCGCCCGGTGCGCGCACCCTGCTCACCCTCTCCTGCGCTCATGTACCAGGCGAGCAAAAAGAAATGGTGATTATCCGGCGTTGGGACATACAGGCCCGCGCAAAATCGCGTTTCCGCGAACGCCCGCAGCCGCGCATCACCGGCTCCTTGATCGCCGGTCTCTGCGCCGCCTGCGCTCCTCCCTACGCGGTTACACCAGATACACGCTCGCTCGCGTTTGTGTATGCAGGAACGACTATTCGTTTGTACGACACGCTCGCAGGCACATTCACCGAATTACCATGCGGAACCATGGGAGCCAGCTCCCGGCTGGCGATCTCTCCTGACGCGCAATGGGTAGCAGTAGCGCGCGAGGATAGCGAAATCAACGAAGGCGTGATCGACCTGTGGTCAGTAGCCAACGCTCAAATCGCGCAAAAATTCTACCATCCCTGGCAAATAAGCGCGCTGCATTTCGCCCAGGGGCAACTGCTGGTCGCGCTCACAGATGGTACAATACAGATATGGAACGCATAGATTTGTTGCTATTTAGCTCACCGTTCGTTCCTGTATGTAGGCTAAATGCGTGATTACTGTAGGAATTATCCAAATTTGTAACGCGCTCCCAGAGAAGCGAGGTAGAAGCACATGCGTATTTCGGTTGTTGTCCCGGTCTACAACGAAGAAGAAACGGTCGCCCAGGTCCTTGAGTCACTATCAAAGGTGCCGCTTGATCTGGAGGTAGTTGTCATCGATGATGCATCAACCGACCGCACCTGGGAAATTTTGCAAGAATTACGCACGCGGGAAGCATTTGCCACCTATCGCTTTGTGCGTCATGACTACAACCAGGGCAAAGGCGCTGGTCTGCGCACCGGCTTCGGCCTCGTCAGTGGCGACATCGTGACAGTGCAGGATGCCGACATGGAATACGACCCCCAGGACCTGCCGGCCCTCGTGCGTAAATGGCAGGAGGCGGGTGACGAGAAAGTTGCTATCTACGGCAGGCGCGACCTGTCCCCACAGAAGTTCACCACGCGCTGGGGCAATAAATTCCTCACCACCATCACCAATCTACTCTACGGATGCCATATTCACGACATGGAAACCTGTTACAAAATGATGCCCGGTGCCCTGGCGCGCGCCCTGCCCATGGAAGGCCGCCGCTTTGAAATCGAACCAGAGATCACCGCGTGTATCGTGCAGGCCGGCTATAAAATTCTGGAAGTGCCCATCAGCTATTCCCCGCGCAAAGCCAAAAAACTTTCCCCTTTCAAGGACGGCTGGCCCGCGCTCGCCATGCTGCTGCGCCGCCGCTTCATCAAACGCTTTCGTTTTACCGCCCCTGCCCGGGTAGAGGTGCGCGAATCACAAACCACCAGCGTGCCGAAATAAAACTATTTTAGGGAGGTCACAATGTCAGCACGTCCGAAGATTCTGGTCACACAGAAAGTGCCAGACCCCGCGTATCCACTGCTGGAAGCTATTGGCGATGTAGAAGCCACCATGGAAGAAGGGGTAATCTGGCCCTACGAAGAACTCCTGCGCCGCGGCCCCGGTCACGACTATATTTACAGCCTGCTCACCGATAACATCGACGCGCATTTCCTCGAAACCTGCGCCGCCAGCACGCCAGCCCTCAAAATGGTCGCGAACATGGCAGTCGGCTTCAATAACATTGATGTCGATGCCGCAACGCGCCTGGGCATCGCCGTGAGCAACACCCCCGGCGTCCTTTCCGACACCACCGGCGACCTCGCCTTTGCACTCCTGATGGCGACCGCCCGCCGCATTCCCGAAGCGGAACGCTTCTTACGCGCAGGCAAATATACCGGTTGGGGTCCGCTGCTCTTCTGTGGCGCCGAGGTTCATCATTCCACGCTTGGCCTGATCGGCGCGGGACGAATCGGCAAAATCATGTCAAAACGCGCCAGTGGCTTCGAGATGAATACCCTTTACTTTGACGTGTACCGCATGTCGCCCGCAGACGAAGCGCAGTACAACATGACCTACCTGCCCATGGATGAAGTATTGCAGCAGGCCGATTTCATCAGCGTCCACACACCCTACATGCCCTCCACGCACCACCTGATTAGCGAGCGCGAGTTTCATTTGATGAAACCCACCGCCATCCTCATCAACACCGCGCGCGGCCCCATCGTTGATGAAAAAGCTCTCGTCAGAGCCTTGCAAGCAGGCAAGATCGCGGGCGCGGGCCTGGATGTCTTCGAAAACGAACCAGCCATCGAACCGGAACTGCTCAGCATGGAAAACGTGGTTTTGCTGCCCCACATCGCCAGCGCCTCGCTCAAAACGCGCACCCTCATGGCGACCATGGCAAGCGATAACATCGTAGCGCATTTTCACGGCCAGCGCCCACCAAACATTCTCAACCCCGAAGTTCTACAATAACCACATCCACTAGCTTACAACCACCGTCACCGTGACCACCACTGGCGCAGCCGGGTTTACGGTGGCGGTATCGCTCAGGGTCAACGTAGCGGTAAAAGTGCCTGGGGACAGGTTTGTGCTATCACTTTGCACGTTGATCAAATCCGCGCCGCCAGGGTTAAGCGTGGTCCCCCCGGCATTATCCACCGTAAGCCATGAAACTGGAGATCCGTTGGTAATCGTAAGCGACCAGTGTAGCGGCGCGGACCCCGCGTCCGTCAGCAGGATTAACTGTGTTGAGACCGGAATTGCCTTCGTTTGATTGAAAATAAACTGGCTCTGATTGAGGCTGATGACCGCCTGGTTGACGATAGTAAACGTCACCTTGACCTGCTGGCTCTTTACAGGCGTTCCCGCGTCGGTATCAATTATCGTAATCAGCGCGTTCAACGTGCCTGCGCCTGCCTGCGCAATAGACGGGACAACGGTAATAGCCACGCTCTTCAAAGGTCCCAGCGTCCCACTCGCTTGCGATACAGGAGCATACATTTTGCCGTTAGCATCCTCAAGAATACCCCAGTTCAAAGGCGCATTGCCGGCATTGGTGAGAGTAAAACTCTGGGCGCGTGGATTCTGGCCCATAATTGCATGAAAACTCAACCCCCCCGTCGAGATTGCCACCTTCGCGACAGGCGGCGGATTGACGTTCAATGTCACCATCACAGGCGTCGCCGATGCCCCTGCATAGCTAAAAGTAATCGTCCCCTGGTACGAGCCAACACGCCAACCTGCCGAAACGGCGCTTACCGTCATAGTGCTCGCTGCCCCCGTCGCCAGGTATCCAGAACTGGAAGAGAGCGCAAGCCAGTTTCCCCCACTCGTAGTCGATACAGTAGCCATCCAGTTAAGACCCTGTCCGCCCGCATTCTGGATAGTAATGGCCTGCGTGCCAGGATTTGTCACCGTGTCACCCGTAAAAGTGAAGGCTGCATTCGAAATTACCAGATTAGCCGAAGCAGGATTCACCCCCATAGTCACCGTCAGCGTCAGGGCAGGATTCTTGCTATCCTGCTGTGTAAAGCGAATATGCCCGGTGTACAATTTCGGCGCCAGGTTACTGCGATCCACCGTAACGACCACCTGCTGACCACCCGCGTAACTCCCACTGGGAGGAGTAAGTTTCAACCAGTCTGGCGAATCGCTGCTGCCCTGCCAGTTCACCAGACCACCCCCAACATTCGTAAGTGTAATGCCTTTACGCGAAACCACACCCGCGCTATCCTCGCCCAGATCAATATGGTTGAGCGCCAGTTGCAAAAGCGGCGGAGCCGCCGGCGTCTTTTGCACAACGACGCTCATAGACGCTCTATGGCTCTGCTCATCTGTAGCATAGATGACATGCGGACCAACCGCCCAGTCTTGCCCTACCGTAATCGATACAACAAAGTTGCCCGTGCTAAAAGTAGGCGTCTGTAAAGGATTCCCACGAACATCCAGCACAGCGCTATTCGTATCGCGGGTAATCTTCACCATAGCATTCGCCTCAAACCTGCTGCCATAGAGCAACAATGTGCCATTCACGCGCAGCTGCCCTCCCCATTCCGCCGTCAATTGCGGCTTTAAGGCGGGCGCTGGCTTGCTGTCAAGCAGGAGAAAACTGAGAATACCAGTTGCCACCACAAACAAGAAACACGAGAGTATTAAAAGCAGGCGCACACCCACGTTCCGCTGCTTATTTCCTGGCGCGCGCGTTGCCAGCGCGAGCGGGCGAGCACCGGTCATGGTAGCTGTAGACACTGAAGTACGGGCAGTTTCCAAATCGCGCTCTGTCTCACTTTGCTCCAGCGAAGGCTCGCGAAAGATCTGCGCGCTGCGCTGCTGGCGGGGCGTCAGTACAGGCATCAATGATGCCACCTGACGTTTTGGCAGAGCAACGGGCGCGGACGTACCAGGCATATCTGGCACCGTTGAGTACGTCAGATCTTCCACTTCCTCTACATCGAGCGCGGGCTGCGCGGAGAGCGGCGCGCGCTGCACCGGCAAAAAGCTTGACTGGTACGGCTCATCTTCAGGATGCAGACCGGCATAGTGACCTGCGCGGTGCGGCGAAAGTTGAGTAGGTGGCAAGGGTGACAGGGGCGACCCGCCTGGCGAGGAAGGGGTGCTCGCATGTGAAGGCGCAGAGACCGTCTCACCGGGAAGCAAAACGCCAGTCTGCCGTGATTTTGTCTGCGCTACTGGCAAGAAGTCATACCCGCCACACCGGCCGCATGTTTGCGCATCCGCGCGCAACAACTTATGGCAGCGTTGACAGCGTTTGATCTCCATGCTCCCTCCTCAAGTATCCATGCCATCGAATGTCTCGTCCCGGTACTTTCAACACACCCGCTCTTCCTTACCTGAATAGACGCAACAAGGCCGCATTTTCCCAATCTACCCTCTCTACAAACCCGCCAGTATCGCTCTGCGCAATGATATATGCTGATATAATAAAACACATTTACCACCAAAACGCAAGCATTACTCTCCCAATTTTTCCAGGGCGGGGGCAAGCCCCATAGACGCGAACTTTAGCGCCTGGGCGCGACCAGGGCGCGGGCTTGTCCACGCGACCAGGGCAGGGGCAAGCCCAGCCCGTACCCTATACGGAACGCAATCAGGCTTCGTGTAGGGTACGGGCTGGGCTTGCCCCTGCCCTGGTAATCGTGTAGGGTACGGGCTGGGCTGGGCTTGCCCCTGCCCTGGTAATCGGTTACGTTCGCGCTTATGGGGCTTGCCCCCGCCCTGGTCACCTACCCAACTTTGACACCACAAGATATAATGTGTAGCAATCACTCAACATTTCATCGGGCTGTGGCAGGAGCAAAATAGTATGACAGATGAGACATCACGTTTCAGGGCGCGTTTCTGGGGAGTGCGCGGCAGCTACCCCACCCCTGGGCCGCGCACGGTACGCTACGGGGGCAACACAAGCTGTGTTGAAGTCGAAGTCGGCTCGCAAACCATCATCCTGGACGCCGGCAGCGGCATCATCCGACTCGGCCATGATCTTCTGCGCCGTAGCGCGGACGGGCCGCTGCATATCTCGCTATTTATTACACACGGACATAGCGACCACCTGATCGGCCTGCCTTTTTTTAATCCACTGTACGAACCACAAACACACATCGACTTCTTCGGACCGCGCATGGACAACCGTCCCATCGAGCAACTTGTAACCCCACTTATGTCTCAACCGTATTTCCCGGTGGATATGCGGAAATTGCCCTCGCGGCGTTCCTTTTACACCCTCGACGGGCACGAGCATATCCTGTGGCGCAAGGGCGAGAGCGAACCCATCATTGCGCGCATTGCTCAACAGCCACAGGAAGGCGATGTTCATCTCATGGTTACGTTGACCAATAGCCACCCCTTAAACGGCGCGGCCATCTATCGCATCGAATACGCCGGTCACAGCCTGGTTTACGCAACAGACGTGGAGTGGAAGGATCAGTGCGAACCAGCTTTTCTGGCTTTTGTTCATAACGCTGATGTGGTAATCCACGACGCGCAATACACCACCAGCGATTATGAGCAGACCCGTCAGGGCTTTGGACACAGCACCATCGAGATGGCAACCGGTGTTGCTGCCGCAGCGCAGATAGGGCACCTTATCTTGTTCCACCACGAGCCGACCTACGATGACGATAAACTGGACGCCATGCAAGCCGGTGCGCGCTCGCAATTCCCGCGCACATCCTCTGCCTATGAGGGTATGGAAATCGATCTGTTAATGGATGCTCCAACGAGAGGTAAACAATGATAAATGTAATACTGGCCTTCATGATAATCATTTCGTTCCTGATATCATTGACACTGCATGAATTCGGGCATTCCCTGGTCGCAACCTGGCTGGGCGACCCAACCCCCCGCACCAATGGCCGCTTGAGCCTCAATTTGCGCACGCATCTTGATCCGCTTGGCACCCTGCTTTGTGTGATTCTGGCCTTCTTTGCGATCCCCGCCGGGCCGGTAGGTCTGGGTTGGGGCAAACCGGTCAAACCCGATCCCTGGAAGCTGCGCGGCGGGCCAAATGCTGGTACCTTAATGGTCGCCCTTGGCGGCATTTTAATGAATATAGTAGTTGGTGTGCTTGCCGCCATTGTGTTACGTCTGTTGCCAGCCTCTCTCAGTGACAACGCCCTCGTTATCCGCATTCCACAATTTATCCTGACCTTCGCCAGCGTCAATTTCAGCCTGGCAATCTTCAACCTGATCCCCCTGTACCCGCTCGATGGCTACCAGATTCTCTATACCCTGCTGCCCAATCGCCCGGCCGTAAGCTTCTCCCGATCAGCCACCTACGGGCCATTTATCATTCTCTCGCTCATTTTCCTGTTGCCATTCCTGGGGCAAATCTCCGGGCTGGGCAACTTTCCCCTGTTCCGCATCTCATACTATATCCTGCTCGGCTCGTTGAAACTGGCGTCATTGGTCAGCAGTCTCGATTTTTCCCTGCTGACCGGTCTATATTCCTTCTAAAAACTAAAAGCGGTATGAACACACTGGTTTATCGTCTCTGGCAGGTGCGCCAGCAACTCGGCTTCGTGCCACCTGTAACATCGAAAGAACATCTCGAAGTAGCCCGCTGGCTGCCAGCATCCGCGCTTCCGCTCTTTCAAAGCATGTCACGCGCCGACCAGCAACACGCGCTGCGCGTCTGCCGGGGGCTACAGGCGCGTGGGTGCGCCGACGAGGACATGCTGGCAGCCGCGCTCCTGCACGACGCAGGCAAAGCTGGCGGACGAGTACCTTTCTGGACGCGCCCCGTCATCGTGCTGGGCAAACGCTGCGCCCCGCGCCTGCTTGCGCGTCTGGCCGCTTACCCACGCGCCGGACAACCCCGGTGGCAGCAATCGCTCGGCTATGCCTGGTGGCACGCCGAAATCGGCGCGGACCTGGCGGCGCAAGCTGGCCTGTCAGAACGCTCTGTACTCTATATTCGCACTCATCACCAGGTAAACGGCCCGGCAGCAGAACTCCATCGTGTAGACGAGGTTTCGTAGCTATGTTAGATCAACTTGAACAGAATATGCCCTCCGGCTCCCCCAACGACGCAAACCATAGTCAGCAGACTAACTATGTTGTCCGTCTCCCCGCCTTCGAGGGGCCGCTTGATCTGCTTTTGCACCTGATTGAAAAGCGCCAGATGGAAATTACCACCATCTCCCTGCTGGCCGTCACCGATCAGTATCTGGACTACCTGCGCAGCTGGCAAGATGAGCAGATGCCACTGGCAAACATGGCCGCCTTCATCTCCATCGCCTCCCGCCTGCTCTACATCAAATCGCAAAGCCTGCTGCCGCACGCCTCCAAAGAAGAACTTGCGGGTGAAATGGAAAGCGCGGCAGTCATGGCCGAGGAACTGCGCGCCCACCTGCTCGAATACAAACTGGCGAAAGAGATCGCCCAATACCTGCGCCATCGCGAAGAGGCAGGTCTGCAAACCCACGCCCGTTCCGGCCTGCTGGCTGGCATCGAAACACAGCTTACCTGGTCGCCACCCACCCTCATCGGCTTAGAGGTGAACATGCTGGCCCAGGCCTTCCAGCGCATCCTGGCGCTACGAGCGCGCGACGAAGCCGCCAACGCCGCGTTTCTCCCGCTTGCCCGCTTGCGCGTCAGCGAACGCATCACAGAAATCGTAAGCATCCTGCGCCTGCGCCCCCACCTCTCGCTCGCGGAACTCCTCGAAAACGAAACATCCCGCCTCGTCATCATCGTCACCTTCCTGGCTGTCCTTGAACTATGGAAGCACACCCGCATCACCGTCACCCAGAACAGCCTCTTCAGCTCCATCCTGCTAGAACGTGGCGAACGCTGGGAAGAGAACGACCAGATACCCGTTGAGGATGAGTATTAAAGCAAGAAGCAGTATGAACCGTATTCAGACATGTGGAGAGAAGGCTTCCCGTGAGCGAACTTGAGAAGTGTCCTGCCTGTCATCCTGAGCGCAGCGAAGGGTCTTGGTGTCCAGAGAGCCAGATCCTTCGCTGCGCTCAGGATGACAGGCACTATCTCGCATGTCTGAACCATATTTCTCGAACTTGACAGCCTTTGACTCAATGTTTATACTAAAGGCACAATAAAATCCGCATCATACCAGTGCGCATAGATGATGATAGACAAGGAGTGAGACAACCCGATGGAAGAATCCAGAGAAAACCAGGAGAACCAGCAAGATCAGGAAACAGAGGAAACCCCGGCTGTTTCTGAGAGCACCCTCCTGCAGGAACTCGAAAAGCAGCTTGCCCAGGCACGGCAAGAAACGTCTGAGTTCAAAGATAAATTTCTGCGCGAACGCGCCGACATGGACAATTTCCGCAAACGTCAGGAGCGCAACGCCCAGGAGCGCGTCCAACGCGAGAAAAAAGCCCTCATCCTCAACATATTAGGCGTCATGGATAACGTCGAACGCGCCCTCACCTACCAGGAGACCATGGACCGCCAGGCATTGCAGCAGACGCTCCGTATGCTCATGTGGCAGATGAACGAGGTCATGAAAGGCGAAGGACTCACACCCATTACCACCGTGGGCGAAAAGCTCAACCCCTACGAACATGAAGCCATCGAACTTGTTGAAAACAGCGATCAGCCGGAAGACACCATCGTAGAAGAGGTCCTTAAAGGCTATAAAATAGGCAATGAAACATTGCGCGCCGCCCGCGTCAAGGTCAGCGCAGGCAATTCAGACCCGCAGAAGTAACCACACGTTGTGCCGCGCAGAGAGGGCAGCAAATGGACTATAAAGATTATTATAAAGTACTCGGCGTCTCTAAAACTGCCAGCGTCGATGACATCAAGAAAGCTTTTCGCAAGCTGGCCCGCAAGTATCACCCGGATGTCAACCCCGGCGACAAAAAAGCCGAAGAGAAGTTCAAGGAAATCAACGAAGCCTATGAAGTCCTCTCCGACGCCGAGAAGCGCCGCAAATATGACACCCTCGGCCCCAACTGGCAAGAGCAATTTGGATATCACACACCAGGCAGGCGCGCTTCCGGTTCTCCAGGCCCCGCTCCCGTCTTCGATTCCAACTTCTCGGAATTTTTCGAAACGCTTTTCGGTCGCTCGAGTGCGGGCGCGGGCGGTATGCGAGCGCGTGAAGACCCCCGGCGGCGCGCAGGCGACAACATCGAACAACCCGTCGAAGTCACCCTCCAGGAAGCCTACACCGGGGGCGCGCGCACCTACAACATCCAGGCTACCGAAACCTGCGCCTTCTGTCGCGGCACCGGCGAAGTCGGCGGCAAAACCTGCGCCAACTGTAACGGCCAGGGGCAACTGGCCCGTAACAAACGCATCCAGGTCAAAATACCACCGGGCGTCGAGAGCGGCTCGCGTATCCGCGTTGCCGGCGAGGGCCAACCCGGCACAGGCGGCGGCCCGCGTGGCGACCTGTACCTGGTCATCACCGTCAAGCCCGACCCGCTCTATGAACGCAAGGGCGACGACCTCTCCCTTGACTTCGAAGTCGATCTTCTCACCGCCATGCTTGGAGGAGAAGCCCAGGTACTCCTACCCGACGCACGTAAACTCGTACTCACCATCCCGCCCGAAACCCAGAACGGGCGCGTCTTCCGCCTCGCCGGCAAAGGGATGCCTCGCCTGCGCGGTGAAGGCAGCGGCAACCTCTTCGCCCGCGTCAAAGTCATGCTGCCCATGCAACTGACTGAAGAGGAACGCGACCTGTTTCAACAACTCGCCCGCATACGCGGCGCATCGTTTGTGTAATTTCACACGAAAGGAGTTCGACATCATGGACGAGAAAGACGGCGCGTGGTATGTCATCAGTATCGCAGCCATCAAAGCCGACGTGCATGAGCAAACACTGCGCCATTATGAACGCCTCGGCTTAATCTCCCCTGCCCGCAAAGGCAACAGCCCCCACAGCCCGCGCCTCTATTCCGACCGTGACATCGAGCGCGTCACCCATATCCGCCGGCTCATGCGCGACCTCGGCGTCAACCTCGCCGGCGTTGAAGCCATCCTGCACATGAAAGACCGCATGGAACACATGCAACAAGAACTTCAACAAGAACTCCAGCGTATGCAAGACCAACACCTGCTCGAAACACGCCGTCTCAAAGACATCATCGAACGCCTCCAACACCCATAGCCCCGCTCCAACATGTTCGAGGGCAGAACGTATAGG
>DAHVFL010000270.1 GCA_027316975.1 Chloroflexota bacterium
CTGGCCACGCTGCGCGGGCTGCTGCGCGCCACGCAGCCGGGCGGCCCGCTTGGCGCTGACAGCGACGTTGAATTCATCATAAATGGCGACTGTTTCGATTTTCTTGCCATTCGCCCCTATCTCGCTGATGGCATCATCACGCCGGATATCGCGCTGCAAAAGTGGGGGGAAATTCAGGCGGCGCATTCCGGCTTTTTCGAGACGCTGCGCGACTTCCTGCGCAATCCGGGCAGGCGCGTCACCCTTATCGCGGGCAACCACGACGCGGAACTGGCATTCGCGCAAGTGCGCCACGCTGTCGAATACGCTATCTGCGACGGCACGCCAGCGCGGAACGTCTTCCTGTGCGAAACGCGCTTCTACCGTCCTTTACCCGATGTGCATATCGAACACGGCCATCACTACGATTTCTGGAACAACACCGCAGCGGTATGGGACGAACACGGCCTTCCGCGCAGTTCTCAACCTACCACGCTCACGCTGCCCGTCGGAACGCAATATTTCCAACGCGCCGCTTACCCTATCAGCATGGCATATGGCTATTTTGACCACTTCGACCCCTCGATAGACAGCTCGCGGCAAATTGCCCTGCTCTGCCTGTTCAATCCGTAGCTGGTTGTGGAAACCGCGCAACGCGCCATGACCATGCTTTCCTACCCACGCACACCACTGGAGGGCCTGAAGCCGGGAGAGGAACACATACCAACGCGACTCTTTGAGACAGCCATGCTCGATTTGGCCGCCTTCCAACAAGACATGATCGCGCGCAAACCGGAATGGCAGGCCGTGGAAGCCTGGATGCGCGTTCATTCAGCAGAGCAGCAAGACCCCCAGGCCGGGGCGATAACGGAGTTTTACGAGTTACGCAATGCTCTCTCGCTGCCTCTCATCGAGGCGGTCAAAGCTCTTCTACAACCCAGACCCTACGCGATGGGCGAAAGTGTCGCGCTGGGTATGCGAAGCATCCTGCGCGCAGACTCCACACTGCGCTACGCCATAGCCGGTCACACGCATATGGTGCGCCACGACACGCTCAATGAGGGCGCGCAGACCTACTTGAACACGGGCACCTGGACGACGCGCGAATCTACGCCCGCGCCCGATGACGTAACGCCAGAACTGGCGCGCTGGCTGCGCGAACCCTGGCGAGCAGCCAGCCCCCTGCAAGACATTACGCAGATGGTTTTTGTGGTAGCGCGTGGCGAAGATGGGCAACCATCAACCGCCAGCCTGTGTGTATGGGAAGGTGGAGAGCAGGGCCACTACCGGGTTGTATCCTGAAGGAAAGAATAGAAGCATAATGAGTGAAACACAGCACGCAACAACACAACGCCAGAAGCTGATGATAGTCGATGGACATGCCATGATCCACCGCGCCTTTCACGCTGTGCCGGAAGACCTGACCACCAGCAAGGGCGAGGTAGTAAACGCAACCTTCGGTTTTACCTCCATACTCATCAAAGAGCTGGCCGAAATTAAACCGGATTACGTGGCCGTGGCCTTTGACCGGCCCTCGCCCACCTTCCGGCATGTGGAATATGCCGCCTACAAAGCGCGCCGGCCATCTCTGCCCGATATCATGCGCCCGCAGTTCGCGCGTATTCGCGAGATCGTCGAGGCTTTCGGTATCCCCATTTACGAAAAGGACGGTTTTGAAGCCGACGACGTGATCGGCACCCTTTCCGTGCAGGCCACGCAGCAGGGAGTTGACACCGTCATCCTGACCGGTGATATGGACACGCTGCAACTGGTCAACGACCATGTGCGGGTGAAGATCGCCAAACGCGGCATCAGCGACATCACCGACTATGGCATTCCACAGGTCATCGAACGCTATGGGGGGCTGTTACCGGAGAAGCTGCCAGATTTCAAGGGGCTGGTGGGCGACACCTCCGACAATATCCCCGGCGTACCCGGCATCGGCCAAAAAACCGCCATCAAACTGCTAAGCGAGTATGGCGACGTGGAAGGCGTGCTGGCGCACATCGACGACCTGTCACCAAAAGAGCAGCGCCTGTTGCGCGAGCAGAGCGCGCAGGCGCTGCAATCGAAACACCTGGCAACAATAGTGCGAGATGTCCCCGTGCAACTTGACCTGCAAGCCTGTCGCGCCGGGCAGGTACGGCGCGAACAGGCCGTCGCGCTCTTCCGCGAACTGGAGTTCCGCACGCTGGTAGATAAGATTCCCGGCGGCGCGGGGAGCGCTTCCACTGCTGGTGAGAAGCCACGGCCTGAAGCGATACCAGCGTTGGACGAAGAACTCATGGAGGCTGCCCCGCTGGGCATCGTCTCTATTGTCAAACCGCCCGCGCCGCCCCCCATTGCGACCATCAGCCTGCCCGGCACCCCTGCGAGCGCACCACATGCCCAGGCCGGGAAGCCGCCGGTCGCGGCAAGCGTCACAACGGCGGAACAAAATGAACTGATGCAGCCCAGCCTCTTTGAAACGATAGAGACCGCGCCGGCCAGACAGTTGCGCCACCCCGTCATTCCTCACAACGGCAAAGCCGAAGAGATCAACACGCTTTTCATCGACGCCAGAGAATCGATGCAAACGAAGACAACCATCATCAACGACGTAGATGCGCTACACGACCTGGCGCAGCGCATGAAACGAGCGGGCGCGTTCGCCCTGGACACCGAGACGACTTCCAATGATCCCTGGCACGCCGACCTGGTAGGCATGTCATTTGCCATGCTGCCCGGCGAGGCTTACTACATTCCCGTTGGACACGCGCAAACCATTGACGGCTCGGAAGCAGGCCAGCAATTGCCGCTGGCATACGTGCTGGCGCAATTGAAACCCGTGCTGGAAGACGCCAACGCGCGCAAATACTGTCACAATGCCAAATTTGACCTGCTCATGTTCTTGCGTAACGGCATCAAGGTGAATGGGCTGGCCTTCGATACAATGGTAGGGGCCTACCTGACCGACCCCGGCAGGCGCGGCCTGGGGCTGAAAGACCAGGTCTTCCAGAGGCTGGGACATGTGATGACGGAAATTTCGAAGCTGATCGGCACCGGCAGCAAAGCCATCAGCATGGCGCAGGTAGCTATTCCACTGGCTGCCGATTACGCGGGCGCGGATGCCGACATGACCCTGCGGCTGGTGGCGTCCATTGCCGAAGATTTGCGTCGCTACCAGCTGCTTGACCTGTTCTACAATATCGAGATGCCACTGCTGCCCGTGTTGATGCAAATGGAAATCTACGGCATCGCGCTGGATGGCGCCTTCTTGCGCGAGCTTGACGCGCGTTTTAGCGAACAGATTGGCGCGCTCGAAAAAGAGATTTACGACTCGGTCGGGCATCAATTCAACATCAACTCGACGCGCCAACTGGGCGAGATCCTCTTTGGCGAACTCAAGCTGCCATCGGGCAAGAAGAATAAGACAGGCTTCTCGGTCAGCGCGGACGTGATCGAAAATCTGCGCGGCAAGCATCCCATGGTCGATCACTTGCTGGAATATCGCCAGTTCACCAAGCTCAAATCCACCTATGTCGACGGCCTGCTGGCCCTGATGGAACCCGAAACGGGGCGCGTGCATACCACATTCAGCCAGACCACGGCATCGAGCGGGCGGCTTTCTTCAAGCAACCCCAACCTGCAAAATATCCCCATCCGCACCGAGGTGGGCAGGCAGTTGCGCCGCGCCTTCGTCGCCGCCCCCGGCTACCGTCTGCTGACAGCCGACTACTCGCAGATCGAACTGCGCATCCTGGCGCACATCACGCACGAGCCGCGCCTGGTAGAAGCCTTTAACGCCAACGAGGATATCCATAGCATCACGGCTGCCTCCCTGTTCAACATCGCGCTGGCCGAGGTCACGAAAGACCAGCGCCGCCTGGCAAAAACCGTGGTCTACGCCGTGCTGTACGGGCAATCGGCTTTCGGACTGGCGCAAATCACCAACATGAGCAACAACGAGGCTGGCGAGTTTATCAAACGCTATCACGAAACCTTCCCTCATATCAAGGAATACGTCGAGCGCACGCTCAACCAGGCTCGCAAGCAGGGCTATGTCAACACCATGTATGGGCGCAAACGCTTCTTCCCCGATATGGCTGGCCTGCCTTTCAACGAACGACAGGCGCTCGAACGTGAAGCCATCAATATGCCCATCCAGGGCAGCAACGCCGACCTGATTAAAATCGCCATGCTCAACATCCATCACGCCATCACGCAACAACGCCTGCGCACGCGCATGATCCTCCAGGTGCATGACGAACTGGTCTTCGAGGTGCCCGACGACGAACTGGACATAGCCCGCAAGCTGGTGAGACGCGAGATGGAGGACGTAGAGAAGCTGCTCGTCCCCATCAAAATCGAGATGAAGGTAGGCAGGAACTGGTACGAAGCCGAACCGGCGGAATAAAGATTTGCTCAAGAGAAAACGACATGACGCTCGAAGGCGTCATGTCGTTTTTTCTTGAGCAAATCTTTAGATGCCCTCCTCAAATCTTGTGTCCATGTTGACTCTCTTCGGGGTATCGTAGAGAAGTGACAGGTGTTCCTGTGAGCATTTCGACGATCAAGCATGCGAAGGAAGTACATACAATGATTGAAAAAGACCAGCTACCCCTGGCGGATGATCAACTCAGGGTCTCAAGCAAGGAGCAGCCACAGGCATCGATTGAAGCTGACCCAACACAGCTTGTTCGTCCAGAGGTGCGGCCAGGAGCATTCCCTGGCAATGAACGCATCCGCTTTATCTATCCGCGCCGGCCAACGCTGCGACGTATCCGCGCGGGGGTACTCGAAGCTACAGCCGTCACCCAGGCCCCGCAGAGCGTACTGGGGCGTGTCAAACGCGTGCTGATCGGCTCACCCATTCCCTCGTCACGGGCAGAACACGAGCGGCTGACCAGGTTCAAGGCCCTGGCGGTGCTCTCGTCGGACGTGATCTCCTCGGTCGCTTACGCCACCGAGGCTATACTTGCCAGCCTGATCGCTGCCGGTTCGGTTGCCCTGGGATTGACCTTACCTATCGCCATCGCCATCGTAATCTTGCTGGCTATCGTGGCGCTTTCCTACCGCCAGACTATACCGGCCTATCCTAATGGCGGCGGGTCCTACATCGTGGCGAAGGATAACCTGGGAACGCTGCCGGGGCTGGTGGCCGCCGCCTCGCTCATGATCGATTACGTGCTCACCGTCTCGGTCAGCGTGGCCGCGGGGGTGCTGGCGCTCGCCACGCTCTTTCCCACTTTATCCGCCATTCCAATCATCGTGAGCATCGACGTGGCGCTTGTACTGCTCATCATGATGGTGAACCTGCGCGGCGTGCGCGAGTCAGGCTCGATCTTTGCCATCCCCACCTACATTTTCATCGCCAGCGCTCTCCTGCTCATCGGGGTAGGCATCTTCAAGTCCTTTGTCTTCCAGCACAATCCCATCATCGGTTCCTTTGCCTACGTGAAGACTACCGAGCCGCTCTCGATCTTCCTGATCCTGAAATCCTTTGCCGCGGGCTGCGCGGCGCTCACGGGAACCGAGGCCATCTCCAACGGCATCCCCGCCTTCAAGAAACCAGAGGCGCGCAATGCCGCCACCACCCTCACCTGGATGGTGATAATCCTGGGAACGCTTTTCATCGGCACAACTGTGCTGGCGATGTCCTATCATCTCGAGGCCGTCCCCAGTGGCAACCCGACCGTCATCGGGCAGATGGCAAAGCTGGTGTTTACCGGGCCGCTCAACTTCATGTTTCCCGTGTTCCAGCTCGCCACGCTCTTCATCCTGACGCTGGCGGCCAACACCAGCTACGCCGACTTCCCGCGCCTCTCTTCCCTGCTGGCGCGCGACCACTTCCTGCCGCACCAGTTCGCTTTCCGGGGTGATCGCCTGGCCTTCTCAATCGGCATCGTCTTCCTGGCAACCATGGCGAGCCTGCTGCTCGTTGTCTTCAAGGGAGATACCACCAGCCTCATCAACCTGTACGCGGTAGGAGTCTTCATGTCGTTTACCCTCTCACAGGGCGGCATGGTGCGCCACTGGTGGCGTCTGCGCCGTGAGAAGCAGGGCTGGCAGCGCAGTCTTATCATTAACGGCCTGGGCGCGCTCACCACGCTGGTGGTAGCGCTGGTGATCTCCTCCACCAAATTCCTGTCGGGAGCCTGGATCGTCGTTATCCTCATCCCCCTGCTGGTCCTCATGTTCCTCGGCATCCACAAACATTACATGCACGTAGAACACGAGCGCACTACAGAGATTCCTATCCGTCCGAAGGACATCCAGCACCGTTTTATCGTACCTGTGGCGCGCCTGAACTACGCGACCAAACACAGTCTGACCTATGCCCGCTCGATCACGCAAGAGGTGACTGCCGTGCATGTAGGGCGCGACCAGCGCAAGACAGAGAGCTTGCGCGCCGCGTGGGAAGAGTGGCAAAACACGCTTCCTGAACGCGAACGCACGCACCTGGACATCGTCGAGCTGGGGAAACGCTCGCTCGTGCGATCCCTGCTCGATATCATCGATGCCACGCAGCAACAGCACGCCGGCGAGACGCTAACGGTCATGCTGCCGGAAATCACGCACGTCTCGCCATTCGGTCGCCTGTTGCATAATCCCTTCATCCTGCAATTGAAGGCCAGGCTGTTCTTCCGGCCCGCCATCGTGGTGACAAATCTGACTCACACGGCCTCGGAGCAACTGCTTGCCTTACAACCAGAGGAGATGCGCCACCGCTTTATCGTTCCCATCGCTGAACTGGAC
>DAHVFL010000271.1 GCA_027316975.1 Chloroflexota bacterium
CATCCATTGCATTGCGTGGTTCACCCATTGCGATTCATTGCCTCGCTTTCTCTATTCCTCGCAGGAGAAACTCATACCGACGCCTGTAAGCATATGGCAAGCACGCGCTAAAGTCAACCATACTTTTCTTGTTGGCTCCCTTCCTGCTTCTAAATACCCCTGTAGCTACTTCTTACTTCCTATTCTGGCAAGCAAGCAGGGCGAGACATGTCTCGCCCTGCTTGCTTGCCAGAATAGGAAGTACCTTTTACCATTTTTTGACAACGGAGGCAGAATAGGTTAAAGTACAGGTGTTTCAATTCATTACAGGTATGTCCCGTGTAAAAGAGGCTCAAAGCGATGTCCACAGCCGCCCGCAAACAATATCTGGAGATCAAAAGCCAGTACCCTGATGCTGTACTTTTATATCAGGTTGGGGACTTTTACGAAACATACGACGAGGATGCGCACACTGCATCGCGCGTGCTGGAAATCGTGCTCACCCAGAAAGTCTATAAAGACGAAAAAGCGCCGATGGCCGGCATTCCCTTGCGCGTGCTGGACAACTACGTGGGCAAACTCATCCAGCAGGGCTATAAAGTTGCGATTTGCGAGCAGGTGGGCGAAGTTGGTAGAGGCCCGGTCGATCGTGCCGTCACACGCATACTCACATCCGGCACGCTTTCCGAGCCTAATCTGCTGCCGGCGCGCCAGCATAACTTCCTGGTGGCTATCGCAAGCGAACGCGCGCAAACAGCATTGGCCGCGGTCGATGCCAGCACAGGAGAGTTCAGTGTCACCTGGTTTGCGCCCTCTGAATTACCCGCCGCGTTAGAGGCCGAGTTGCAGCGTCTCGCCCCCGGCGAATGCCTCCTCAACGAAAACAACCATACGCAGAGCTATACACTTCCTTTTGAAACCGCGACACTCACGCCATGCCCGCCCTATTTCTTCGAGCCAGAGGCGGCTCGCGCCCGGCTGTGCAAGCTCTTTGGCGCGCAATCGCTCGATGCCTACGGCTGCGAAAATGCGCCACAGGCCATCGCCGCTGCCGGAGCAATCGCGGCCTACCTGGAAAAGATGAATGTCAAACTGCTTACGCTCTTGACCAGCCTGCGCTCCTATCGCACCAGCAGCTATATGACATTAGACGCGCACACCCAGAATAACCTCGAATTATTGCAGGGAGCGCGCCACAATTCTCCGCAGGGCAGTTTGCTGGGCGTGCTGGATCGCACCATTACCCCGATGGGCGCGCGCCAGTTGCGGCTGACTATAACGCAACCATTACTCGACCTGTCTCGACTGGAAGCGCGCCTGGATAGCGTCGAAGAACTCTACGAGAGTCCCGCCCTGCGCAGCCGCTTTATCATGTGCCTCCAATGCCTGGGCGACATGGAACGCATCGCCGGGCGCGTGCGCCAGGGAACCGCCATTCCACGCGAGACGCTGGCGTTGCGCGCATTTCTCTCGGTCATCCCACAGGCGCAAACACTGTTGCGCGGCTGCAATGCCGCCCTGCTGCTCGAGCTGGCCGGTGAAATGGATGCCTGCCCGCCAGTGACAGCCTTGATCGACCAGGCATTGACACACGCTGGCGATGATGATGAAGGTGAAAATGATGGAAGGCTGATTCGCGCCGGGTATCATCCCGAACTGGACGAACTGATCGCGTCTATTCGCGATTCGCGCCGCTGGATCGCTTCGTTAGAAACACGCGAGCGGGAGCGCACCGGTATTCCTAAACTCAAAGTGGGCTTCAATACCGTCTTTGGCTACTACATCGAGGTCGGCAAAAGCAAAGCGAACCTGGTACCACCCGATTACACGCGCAAGCAGACTCTGGTGAATGCCGAGCGATTCATCACGCCCGAACTGAAAGAGCATGAGGCGCGTATCCTCAGCGCGGAAGAGCGTATCGAAGAGATGGAACGCAGCATCTATGCCGACGTGCTGCGTCAAATCGGCGTCTATTACTCTGCGTTGATAGCAACCGCCAGAGCTATCGCTTCCCTTGATGTGCTGCTCAGCTTTTCCGAGGTAGCCGCTCACCAGGGGTATACCCGCCCGCGCCTCGCAGAGAGCAGTGTCATCGAGATCACCGGCGGACGGCATCCCGTCGTCGAACAGGCGCTGGACGGCGACACCTTCATCCCCAACGATACCCATATGGACGCCAGGCAGGAGGCGCGTATACTCCTGCTGACCGGGCCAAACATGGCGGGTAAGTCAACCTACCTGCGACAGGTAGCCTTGATAACCCTGCTGGCGCAAATCGGCTCTTTTGTGCCGGCTCGCAGCGCGCGCATCGGACTGGTTGATCGCATCTTCACGCGGGTTGGCGCGGAAGATGACATCGCTTCCGGCAAAAGTACATTCATGGTCGAAATGGAAGAGACCGCCACCATCTTGCATCATGCCACGCGGCACAGCCTGATTATCCTCGACGAAATCGGACGCGGCACCAGCACCTACGACGGCCTTGCCATCGCGCGCGCCGTCGTCGAACACTTGCACAGCATTACGCGGGCTCGCACCCTCTTCGCCACCCACTATCACGAACTGGCAGCCATAGCGGATGAACTGCCGCACCTGCGCGTCTATATGATGGCCATCAGCACGAACGAACAGGACGAGATCATCTTCCTGCATCACGTCATTCCCGGCAGCGCCGGGCGCAGCTACGGCGTGCATGTAGCAAAACTGGCCGGTATGCCGCGCACCGTTGTGCAACGCGCCGGCGAAGTACTCAAGGGGTTGGAAATCACCAGAGAGGGCCTGGCATCAAAAACCTTCGCTCATAATGGCAACGGCGTGGCGCCGGCACTCCATGCAGACCTCAAACGCAGAGTTGCCGAAGAGAACGGCGCGTATGCCGTTGAAACGCTCACTAGCGCGCCTGCCCTCGCTTATGCCTGGAAAAGCGAAGAGGCCCGCGTGGCCGCGCAAGCGCTTGAGCAGGCGAATGGAAGCGAAACAGACCTGAACAGCATTGACCTGTGCGCCATTACTCCCCTCGATGCGCTCAATCTCCTGTTTTTGATGCAGAAGAAAAGAAGACCGCAATGACGACCACCTCCACACATTTTTCTCGCGTACCCATCTCCGCACTGCCGCCAGACGTGGCTGAACGCATCGCGGCGGGTGAAGTGATCGAACGACCCGTCTCCGTTGTGAAAGAACTCCTGGAGAACGCGCTCGACGCGGGCGCGCGCGAGATTCGCATCGAGGTACGCGGCGGCGGCCTCCGCTTAATGCGCGTGACCGACGACGGGTATGGCATCCCTGCTGACGAACTGGAACGCGCCTGCGCGCGCCACTCGACCAGCAAGATACGGCGCGTCGAAGACCTCGAGCGCCTGCGCACGCTGGGCTTTCGCGGCGAGGCGCTGGCGAGTATCGCCGCCGTCGCCGAAGTAAACATAGTGAGCCGCGCCATCGAAAGCGAAGCATCCGGCGCGGAACAGCCCGCCGCCTCACTCACTCTACGCGGCAGCGAAGTGACCGGGCGCGGGCATAAAGCGCGCTTGCGTGGCACGACCGTCACCGTGCGCGACCTGTTCTATAACGTCCCGGCGCGCCTGAAGTTCATGCGTAGCCCGCGCACCGAGTCCGCGCACATCGAGCAGGTGGCGCGGCGCTACGCCATTGGCTATCCGGCGGTGCGCTTTCAACTGGCGCAGGAAGAGCAGATCATCCTGCAAACCAGTGGCTCTGGCGACCTCGCCACCACGCTGGCGGAACTCTACAGCCTGCCGTTGCTCGAGGTACTCGATCCGCTTTCAGCAAGCCTTGATGAGGGGAGCGAACACGCCTTTCGCCTGCATGGGTATATCGGCAACCGCGCGCTTGCCCAGAACAGCCGCCAGCACATAACCGTCTTTGTCAACGGGCGCTGGGTGCATTCGCGTCCGCTCTTCGACGCCGTTGAGTCCGGGTATCGCGGCCTGTTGCCAAAGGGCAAACATCCCCTGTTAGTACTGCATATCACACTGCCACCACGCGACCTGGACGCCAACGTCCACCCGGCCAAGACCGAAGTGAAGCTCATGCGCGAGGCTGAGATTAGCAGCGCCATCACTAAAACGATCCGCGCCGCCTTAGAACGCAGTCCGGCCCTGCCCGAAACACTCGATTTTCCTGGACCGGGGCTGGTGTACCAGCGTCACCTGCCAGGCATTCGCCGCCGGGGTCTGCATGTAGCGGAAACAACCGGACACTACTCGGCGCAGCAGGCAGGCCCCACATCGGCTGAATTGCTGGCATCCTTACGCCCACTGGCGCAACTGCAAGAGGCGGTCATCCTGGCCGAAGCGCCTGACGGCAGCCTCTACCTCATCGACCAGCACCGGGCCCACGAGCGCGTCATCTATGAACACCTGCGCCGCACTTACGCGGGAGTACAGGCAGAGCAGCAGGATGAAGAACACTGGCCCGAAGCGCATTTGTTATTAGAACCGGTCGTGGTCGAGTTAAAACGACACGAAGTGGATCTCTTTGAGCAGCGCCTCCCCATGTTGCGCGGCATGGGACTGGAATGCGAGCGTTTTGGCGGGCGCAGCTTTCTGGTGCGTTCCGTACCCGGCAACTCGGAACAACTGGCGGGACACCTGCCAGAACTGGCGCGCATGGCGGCAGAGGACAGCAATGACTGGCAAGACCGCCTGTTCATCGGGCTGGCCTGTCGTTCCGCGCTGCGGCGTGGCCGCGTCCTCGGCTTAGATGAGCAGCGTGCGTTGCTGAACGCGCTGGCACAGGCGAGCGCGCCCGCGGTATGCCCGCACGGCAGCCCCATCATCCTGCACTATAGCCGCTCATTCTTGATCGATAGATTTGACTGGTGACGATGGCCTGCTCTCCGCTTCCCCGGCTGACTTGATGGACCCGGTCTCATTGGCTTCTCTCAGGAGAGTATATTATTGAACAATCTTTCTCCTCATTGACAATTCTATACTGGCACCCTACAATGGAATTGGGTATCCGGATTACAAGCAGAGGAGTACACAACCATGGTTGCGCAGCCGCTCTTCGGCCCCGATGACCGGGTTGAACTTGCCAGCGTCAATATCAGCTTTCCCATTACCGACTTATACGAAGGAGTTGTACTCCCGGAAGATACTGGGAACTTTTAAAGCGATTACCCTGCATCATGCAGAACTTTAATTGTTTCCCGCAAGGAATCTACCGTTTCAAGTAAGAATTTATATGTACTATAAGGCAGAACAGTCATAACAGGCTTACCATAACGGGTAATCGTGACGGTACCAGGTTGTTCTTCAAATTTCTCTGGAAGGTGCGCGAATACTTTCTGTGCGACAGAAATGGATAGGATAGAATCCGACATGGTTACTTTCTCCTTATATTTTTATCTCCGCAATGACTGCACAATCACTTCGGCCACCAGCAGGAAGATCAGGTCCAGCGCGAGCAAAACGATGAACGCGAAATCAATATAGAGGGCGCTCGATGAGAGCGTTAGCAGCAGGGCATCATCAAAAATGAGGACTTTGCTGGCCAGGAGCAGGGCAAGCGTGGCAATAGCAAGTAGAAGCAGCACACCTACCAACCAGCGCGCGCCGCGCCAGTCCTGGCGGCTGGGCCACAGTTCCGAGGTAACGGTCAGAATCAGGTAGGGGGCGAAGATCAGCGTCCACCAGGGCCAGCCGGGGCGCAAGAATTGCACGTGTGTCCCTACATTCTCCCACAGTGTATACCCGGTAGCGACCCAGTAGAGGAACAGGAACATCAGGATGCCCCCGAATAGAGGCGCGATACCGCTGAAGCCATCGCCAACGTAACTCATGAAGCGACCGTGCGGGCGTGTATACTGGACCTCGCCGAGTTGGAGCGACTGACGCCCGGCTTTCTGAGCTACTCGCCTGGCATTGCCGGGAACGACCTTAGGCTGAATGCGAAAAAGAGAAATGCTGGTAATGCGGAAGCCGAAAGGGTAAAAGAGTCCTACTACAAAGGCATGGCTCAATTCGTGCAGCATCACACCGGGCGCGTTGATCCAGAACCAGATCAGAAGACCGCGATCGCGCATGAGCCGGTAGCCAATCTCATCCACGCGCCGCCGCAAACCCTTGCGCGTGAATCGCAACAAGAAGAAAAGCACGAAAACACCAAGAATTTTTATCCAGGGCAGGTACAGGTTAAGCTGCGCCATCTGTTTCGAGTCCATCACACTCCTCTGCGCCATGTGTTAGCCATTTCGCCATTTCCTATCCTATGTTTTGAGAGGTTGCGCATCACTATCTTCGACGGCAACCTGCTCCGACTCGTGATCGTCTTCGTCTACCGGCATCGTATAACCGCTCCAACGGTGCGGTTTGCGTTCATAATATTTACCCCACAATCCAAAGCCGAGAATGCTGATCGCAAGCAGGTACAATACCTTGTCAATGCCAAATTTGTCGGTGATGCCACCTACGCCGAAGATAACCGGAATAGAAAAAGTATTGAAAAGCATAAGTTGCAGCGCCAGGACGCGGCCCTTGATCCATTCGGGAGTTTGTTCCTGAATGGCTGTTTGAGCAGGAATATTGATGAAGTCGATCTCCACTCCAGCAGCGAACATGATAAACGGCGCGAGTGCGAACTCAACAGGTCTAAAATTGATGTCATGCTGCTTCAGGATTGCTGTGAGCAGCACCAGAAGCGGCAGCAGTGTTACAGTGATGGCCAGGCTGACACTGCCTGCAAAAATAGCGCGTGA
>DAHVFL010000272.1 GCA_027316975.1 Chloroflexota bacterium
GCGAGGGTCTCGAAGAGGTAGGGATGGATCAGCCAGTGGCGGTTCAGCGATGCGTCTACATGCTCAATGACTGCGCCGCGCCGCAGCAGCCGCACCTGTTCGCGTTGCAGGCCAGTCTCTTCGCGGATTTCCGTAAATGCCTGCTCATCGGGGCGCACACCGGCCTCGATGAAGCCGCTAATCCCTGCCCAGCGCGCGTTATAACTGCTCACGCGCTGGCTCCTGCGCGCCACCAGGATGCGCGTTTCCCCGCTATCAGCGCGCGTAAGGAAGCAGGTCACAACAGGCGTCTTCTCTATGCTTGACAGCACCGTCTCTACTCCTATATAGTAAGCTAGGCATATCGTATACTTCTGGCATCAGCCACCGAGAACACATATGCTGTATTATACAATTTTTTCCTTTCGAGGTTTGAAGGGCCACAACGTATATGGTAGGGGCGACCCTCGCGGTCGCCCTGGCACCGCCTTTCCTAATCGAGGTTTGAAGGGCCACAACGTATATGGTAGGGGCGACCCTCGCGGTCGCCCTGGCACCACCTTTACTATATGAGAGGTAGGCCGACGTGCTATCAGGGATCATTATCATCGCCCTGGTTATAATTCTGGTAATAGGAGCGGGTATTGCTCTCTACGCCGGATACTTAATCGGGACCACACGCAATAAACAACAAATCGCGGAACGCCTGCGCGTTGAGAAAGAGGCTAGCGAGCAGCGCTTGCTGGAACTCCAGCTCCAACAACACGAGGCGCTCCATGAAGCGCGAGAGGAATCTGCGCGTTTTCGCGCCGCTTTGGAACGTGATAACACAGAGCGACGAACCGAGTTGCAGCGCCAGGAGCGGCGTCTACAACAGAAGGAAGAGACGCTCGAGAGAAAGATTGAGGGACTGGAACAACGCGAACGCAAGCTATCTGCCCGCGAACGCGTGCTTGAACAAAGAAGTGAAGAGCTTGAAGTCATAAAGCAGGGGCATCTCAAAGAACTTGAGCGCATCGCTCAAATGAGCGAGGAACAGGCCAGAGAGGTACTGCTCGAACGCATTGAAAGCCGGGTGCGCGTAGAGGCAGCGCGGCGCATTCGCATGATCGAGGAACAGGCGCGTGAAGAGGCTGACTCACGCGCGCGTGAGATTATCACGCTTGCCATTCAACGCTGCGCCTCCGACCAGGTTGCCGAAGCGGTCGTCTCGGTGGTGCCTTTGCCCAACGACGAAATGAAGGGGCGCATCATCGGACGCGAGGGGCGCAACATTCGCGCTCTCGAAGCCGCCACAGGCATTGACCTGATTATCGACGATACACCTGAAGCGGTCATTCTCTCCGGCTTCGACCCGGTGCGCCGCGAAGTCGCTCGCCTGGCTTTAACACGCCTGATCCTCGATGGTCGTATCCACCCGGCTCGTATCGAGGACGTGGTGGCAAAAGCCCGCCAGGAAGTGGATATCATCATCCGCGAAGAGGGCGAGCGGGCGGCGATGGAGGCCAATGTGCATGGCCTGCAACCCGACTTACTCAAATTGTTGGGGCGGCTGCATTTCCGCACCAGTTATGGGCAGAACGTGCTGGCGCACTCCGTTGAAGTCTCGATCCTCGCCGGAACTATTGCGCACGAGCTTGGAGCCGATGTAAATATCTGTAAGACGGCTGCCCTGCTGCACGACATCGGCAAAGCTATCGACCAGGAAGTCGAAGGGCCACACGCCATCATCGGAGGCGAGGTCGCGCGTCGATTCAACAAATCGCCCAGAGTGATTCACGCCATGGTTGCGCACCATGCCACCGAATCTGAGCCGCAGAGCCTGGAAGCCGCCATTGTGCAGGCTGCTGACGCTATATCAGCCGCCCGGCCCGGCGCGCGCCGCGAGACGATTGATCTGTACATCAAACGTCTCGAAGCCCTGGAATCAATTGCCAACTCCTTCACGGGCGTTGAAAAATCGTTCGCAATCCAGGCCGGTCGCGAAGTGCGTATCATCGTCAAGCCCGAAGAGATCGACGAATACTCCGCCAGCCAGCTTGCCAGCGAGATCGCCCATAAAATCGAAGAAAGCATGGACTATCCAGGCCAGATCAAAATAACAGTTGTGCGCGAAACACGAGCAGTCGATTTCGCCCGCTAAACATGGTTCAATTGTGAGAAAAGTCCTTGACTGTTTGAACAGTCACACCCTGTCACCCTGAGCGCAGCGAAGGGTCTATCACAATAGGACAAGAGATGCTGCGCTCAGCATGACAGGGCTGCCCCTTTCCGTGGGCCAGGAATTTCAAGTTCGGTTGAACGTTGCCTTAAACAATGTACTGTATCATTTAGAATTGGAGGAAATGCGCGGCAATCCTGCGGAGCCACCGGAGCCGTCCGCAAAATGCGTACAGGGTAGGGGCGACCCTTGCGGTCGCCCTGGAAATCGTGGCTCTGTCCCCGCCCTGGTAACGCCGCGCTTAAATCACATGACCAACAATAACTATATTGACCTGCATACCCATTCAACAGTGTCGGATGGAGTATATTCTCCAACCGAATTGTTGCGCCGCGCCAGAGAAGTGGGGCTGCGCGTGCTGGCTTTGACCGACCACGATACTACAGGTGGATTGGAGGAGGCGGCACAGGCCGCTGCCGCGCAGGATATCGACTTCATTCCAGGCATCGAAATCAATACCGATGTGAGCGGTGGCGAAGTACACGTGCTTGGCTATTTCCCGGATTACCAGCAACCCACCTTCCAGTCCGTGTTGAAGATACTGCGCGACGCTCGCGAACGGCGCGGACAGCGCATGGTTGAATTGTTGAACGAACATGGTATTACTGTCGCGTGGGAGCGCGTGCGCGAACTGGCGCAGGGGGCGGTAGGTCGCCCGCATGTAGCGAAAGCTTTATTAGAAGCAGGCTATGTGCAGACCATGGGCGAGGCATTCGACAAATATATTGGCACCGGCGGCTTTGCCTACGTGCCGCGCTACCGTCTCACGC
This sequence comes from Chloroflexota bacterium, assembly GCA_027316975.1. Classification (GTDB taxonomy): domain Bacteria; phylum Chloroflexota; class Ktedonobacteria; order Ktedonobacterales; family Ktedonobacteraceae; genus CF-113. Next base: position 2,971 of record DAHVFL010000272.1, read on the forward strand.
CCGATGACGCTGTGCGCCTGATCGCCAGTGTGAACGGGCTGCCCGTGATCGCGCATCCCATCGAACTTCCGGGCCTCGCCACCCTGCGCGACTGGCTGCCAGGACTGTGCGAAGTCGGCATGGCGGGACTCGAAACCTACTACGGCCCATACACCCGGGAGCAAGAACAAGCATTACGCGCCCTGGCGAACGAATACCATCTCATACCCACAGGCGGCACCGACTTTCACGGCCCCGGCATTCATCTGACACCCCTCGGCGGTCGTCACGTGCCGCCCGAATCTGTGGAACGCCTGAAAGCCGAGGCCGCCAAACGTCGCGGCAAGACACCTCCCACCTTTGAATTGCCGCCACCCGTACAAGAAAAGTAAGAGATACTGAGGAGAACATGTGAGCCAGGGAAAAGATTTTGAGCGGCGCTATCGCATCATGCGCGAAATCATCGAAACTATCACCCTCACCCTCCTCATGTTTCTGATCATTCGTTTCGCCGCGCAAAATTTCCGCGTGGACGGCATGAGCATGGAGCCGACGTTGCACAACCAGGAATATATCCTGGTGAATAAAGCCGCATATGTCTTTCGCGCCCCCCTCCGGGGAGATGTGATCGTTTTCGAGTACCCGCTCGCCCCACAGGTGGACTACGTGAAGCGTATCATCGCTCTCCCTGGCGATGTCATCAGCATTGTGGGAGAGAAAGTTACCGTCGATGGAATCACACTGCGCGAACCATACATCAACCCGTCTAACCCCTTTAATCCTTACCAGCCCATTTACCGCCAGAGCGTACCCTCCAATGCTTACTTCGTGATGGGCGATAATCGCGGCAACAGTTCGGATTCGCGCCAGTGGGGCTTTGTCCCTCGCCAGAATATCATCGGCCAGGCCACATTTGTCTACTGGCCTTTCGATAGCGGCAATTTCGGCCTGCTGCCAGATGCCTCCAGCGTCTTCGCCAGCGTCCATCAATAGAACCACGGAAAAGCCAGAGCGCGGGCTGCTGTCCCCGCCCTGGTAACGATGCTCTGATTAAAACCTGGAAGAACTATGGAGGTATCACCACTCTATTACATCCTGCGCAGGGCGTCCCTGCGCGCCGCGTCGCGCCAGCGACTCGTTTCCGTGCCATTCTCACCCGCGGGCTTGCGGCGCAGTTTCTCTTCTTCGACATGCTCATTGAGCAAGATGCCGCCCACCAGCGCCGCAATCTGTTCAGGCGCAAGGACGCCGTTCTCGCCTTCATCCGGCGGAGAAGCGGGCGTCGCGGCGTTGCGCGTATCCCATTCCTCGGCAATGAAATCGGTGGACATATCTCCGGCGAGATAGCGCGGATGCTCCATCAGCCAGCGCGCGAAAGGCAGAGTAGTCCGCACGCCTATCACCGAGTATTCATCAAGGGCGCGGCGCATTCGCGCAATGGCGTGCGCGCGGTCTTTGCCCCACACGATTAATTTAGAAAGCAGCGGATCATAGAAGAGCGGCACCTGCAAGCCCGCGTACATGCCGCTATCCACGCGCACACCGGGGCCTGAGGGCAGCTGCAGCGCCTGCACAGTGCCGGTGGCCGGCAAGAAACGATTTTCGGGATCTTCGGCGGAGATGCGTACCTCGATGGCCGCGCCGCGCAAAGCCACCTGTTCCTGTGTGAAGGAGAGCGGCAGGCCAGCCGCCACGCGAAATTGCTCCTGCACCAGGTCAATGCCCGTCACCCATTCGGTCACTGGATGTTCGACCTGGATACGCGCATTGACTTCGAGGAAATAGAAATCGCGGTCAGGGCCAAGCAGAAATTCAGCCGTGCCAGCATTGACATAATGAATGCTGCGGATAAGCGTAACGGCGGAGCCGGTGATGCTCTGGCGCAGTTCCTCGTCCAACGCGGGCGAGGGCGCTTCCTCGATCAACTTCTGGTGTCGCCTCTGAATGCTGCATTCGCGCTCGCCCAGGTGAACGACATTGCCGTGTGTATCGGCAATGAACTGCACCTCGATATGACGCGCCGGGTAGACAGCTTTCTCAAGGTAAACACGATCATCGCCAAAGGCGCTTTTAGCCTCGCTGCGCGCCGTGCGCAATGATGCAGGCAGATCTTTAGGGTCGCGCACAAAACGAATACCTTTGCCACCACCACCAGCTGCCGCCTTGAGCAGCAGCGGGTAGCCGATCTTGTCAGCCAGAACAGCAATGGCGTCATCAGGCACACCATCGAGCATAGCGCCCGGCACAATAGGCACATCAGCAGCGTGCGCGGCATTGCGAGCGGAGGTTTTCTCGCCCACAGCGCGTTGAATACTGGCCGGTGGCCCCACAAAAATCAGCCCGGCGGCGGTGCAAGCATCGACAAACGCGGCATTCTCCGACAGGAAACCATAGCCGGGATGTACAGCCTGCGCCCCGGCGCGTCGCGCCACCTCGATAATAGTAGGGATATCTAAATAACTCTTCGCCGCCTGCGACGGGCCGATGTGGTAGGCCTCGTCAGCCATACGCACATGCAAGCTATTCCGGTCAGCATCGCTATACACGGCCACGCTGCTCAGCCCCAGTTCGCGACATGCGCGAATGATACGCACCGCGATTTCCCCCCGATTGGCGATCAGCACCTTCTGAAAAGGCCAATCGGCTACGGAATCGTTTTGCATATTGACAGGCTCCTTCTCTATATCTGTATATCTGTTCCTACAATCAATTGTAAGGACGCGATAATGAATTTTCCCGACCACTGCCGATCCTGTCATCCTGAGCGCAGCGAAGGATCTCAATACCCGGCCAGGCAAACCCTTCGCTGCGCTCAGGGTGACAACGCCCGGCGGTCTCCACAAGGGATTTACCGAAAGTATAGCACGTAATAAAGCCCTCGCACTAGGACAATCAGGTAGGTATTCTACCTAAAAGTATGCTTTTCAGCAAAAATAAGGTAAAGTAGAGTTGCAGTATTTTTCGGGGGGGTTTCCTTCGCCACAAAGTTGATAGAGATAAATGTATCTTTGCATTACCGGTATCCGTATATCACGTCGCAGTGCGCGTGAGAGGGAGGAACAAAGACATGTTCAGGACTCGTAAAGTAAAAAGTAGTGGATGGCTATCCATCATTTCCTGCATGGTCCTGCTGCTCGCGGGATTGAGCGCCTGCGCGCAGGACCAATCAACTGGCGGAGCGACTTTTAGCAACCCGAACCCCATCACCATTGGGGTCTCGGAACCTTTAAGCGGTGACTTCGCGCCGGACGGAAAAGCCAGTCTTCAGGCCTACCAACTCTGGGTGGATAAAGTCAACAACGCTGGTGGACTGCTGGGTCGCCAGGTGAAGCTGGTGTCCTTGAATGACCGTAGCGATCCCGTTCAAACCACAAAGGACTACGAAACCTTGATTAGCAAGGACCGTGTGGACCTGTTAGTCGGACCATACTCCTCCTTGTTGACGAAAGCCGCGATGAAAGCAAAAGGGATTTCCAGGTATGCATTTGTAGAGGGTTCGGGCGGCGCTCCTTCGGTCTTTAATCCAGGGTGGCCCAATCTTTTTGACGTTTCTATCCCCGTCGTAAATAACCTGGTCACCTACGCCGAGTATATCCTCTCGCTGCCAAAATCAATCCGGCCTAAGACGGCCGCCTACCTGACTTCAGACAACCCATTCACATTCCCACAGGTGAAACTGGCACGGGATTTATTGATTCAAGGCGGCATTCGCGATGCTCTTCCTTATATGCAATATACAGAGG
>DAHVFL010000273.1 GCA_027316975.1 Chloroflexota bacterium
GATCTCCTCGCCTCCCAGGCTGAAGGATACCTCATCCTGCTGCACCACCAGTTCCAACGACTCTGCCGGGCTGCATCCCATGCGGTTCGCAATCACGATTTGCACTTCGATTTTGCCCAGTTCGGGCGTGTAACGCTCCTCCATATCCTCCGGCAGGCGCAGCATGACCTGGGGAACCGAGCTTGCATAAATGCCTTCCAGGCGGTCAGCCGTCTTCTTCTGCAGCATTTCAACGATGGGGTACATCTCTTCAACGGAAAGCCGCGTCGGACTTTCCTCAATTTCGCGCAGCAAATCGGCGCAGTACGAGCCGGTCAGGGTGCAAAAACGCTCCTGCTCTTCGAAGACGTTTTCTTTGCCGAGGTCTACCAGCGTTTCCAGTATCTTTTGCAACTGCCGGATACGCTGCTGATCGAGATCAAAAAGCAGTCGCTCCCCAATATTCTTCACCCGTTCCAGCGTGCGTATGGAGCTTTCGAGCGAGGCAACGGTCAAATCTGACTCGGAAACCAGGCCAAGCTCAGTAGAAATGGCCCGTGTCTCCTCGAAACGCTTGCGCCGCAAATCGTTCCAGAGCTGCATAAACTCGTCTTGACGGCTCGCGCCCCTGTCGTCCTTCGCACCCCTGTCGTCCTTCGCACCCCTGTCATCCTTCGCGCCCCTGTCGTCCTTCGCGCCTTTGTCATCCTGAGCGTAGCGAAGGATCTCATTGTTTTTCAGATATTGCAACGCGCGCGCCCGCAGGGGCGGCCTGTTATACAGTCGATTGAGGATACGTTGAGCAGCGTAGCGGCTGCGTATCAACAGGTAGGTAATCTGATCAAACAGGCGGTCTTGATCGCCGAGCAGCCGGAAAGCTTCTTCAAGAATGTCATCAAAGGCCGGTATGTGCGGGGTGATTGGAACCGTCCCCAGCGTCGAAGACAGGTAGCGCACCAGCGCGTTGACCGCGTCCTGCTCATCGCCGCGATAACCGGAGTCGCGCTCATCGCGGGTGCGATTGCGCTCGCCGTCGTACACGGTTAATGCCTCGCAATACCACTCGCGGGCGGCATCCAACGGCTTGTTTTCAATCACACTCGCATCGCCGCGTGAGGCAAAGCTGCGGCAGAGATATTTATACATCTGGCGCGGGTCGTCCCAATCTTCGATCTCGCTGATAATCCTGGCGGCTGAGAGATAGTATTCCGAGCGTTCGCGGGGGTTGCGCGTTCCCAGTTGTGTTGCCAGCTCTTCCAGTTTGCGCACGTCGGAGCGATCGAACTTCTTCTGCTGCGCTCGCTCCGGGCGCACCCCCTGAAACTTGCAGCGCCCCAGGAAAAACTGCGTAAAACCACTGATCTCGCTGGAAAAGCTGGACAGGCGCGTCACGGTCAGAATCTCGTCCAATCGCTCGGATTGCCCCGTCGCCTTTACCTTCGACACCTCTTTTAGCAGTTCCACCGCTTGAGTATCGGAGGCCACATCCAGTATCTCATTGAGGAGCTGTTCGGCCTCGTCATACTTTTGCTGCTTTACCAGGCAGAGCGCCACGTTTTTGCGGGCCGCTTTGCGATCCAACCCCAGCTCCATCACCAGACGGAAATAGCGCTCCGCCTGCACATAGTCTTCCTGCTGGAGATAGCAGTTCGCCATCTGCCAGTAAATGTGCGCTGTGCGCTCGCGCGTCGTGGCTCGCGCAAGGCTCTTTTCGAGCAGGCGCAGCGCCTCGCTATACTGACCCGCCCGCGAGTACACATCAATGAGCAGGTTATCCACCGATTGCTGGTTGCTCATGCGCCGCCTGTTTTGCTCAAGTAAGGCAATCGCTTCATCGCCGCGCTCCGTGCGCCCCAGCAGCAGAGCCAGTTCCCGAATAGCATTCTCGACCGAATCATGTTCATCGATAGCCTGTCGCAGGAGCCGCACCGCCTTCTCCGTATCTTTTTCGATCATCAGCGCTCGTTTGCCCTGCGCGAATGGGTTGGAGCCTGTAGGGGCCACCACCACGCGAGCGGTTTGCGCGAACTCCGTCCATTTCTCCAGGAATCCACGCGCGCCAGCATGGTCGGGGTCGCGTGCCAGCACAGTTCTCAATTGCGTTACCGCTTTGGCGTACTCACCCGCGTTGGCGTAGTCGCAGGCCATATCAAAGATGTCATGCACTTTACGATAGAGGGAAAGGCTGACCGCCAGCGACCCTTTCGGACCCTGGGCAATCTCGAACGTGACGGGAATCTGCTCCGTTGGTTTCAAATTAGGTTCGCTCAAGTTTTCAAGCTGGTCGAGCAGTTCTTCGTCGATGATGGCGCTGCGGTGGAAAAAGTAGCTTGCCCCGTTCGCGCCAAACAGAAATCCGAAACTGCGGTCGAACTTGTACGTGTAAATGTGTCCAATTAGCTGCTGCGGGTGTGGCGATGAAACTACTGCCAGCGGCGTAGGTTGAGCAGCAGGCAGGGTTGAAGTGGCAGATGGGTGTACGGGTGCGTTTGAGGGTAGGGCGGTGGGTAGGGCCGTGGGTAGGGCAGCGAATAGGACGACTGGCTGTTTTTCTCTACTGGCGCCGTTCGACGACGCACCGGGAGGCGCTGCGTACTCCATCCGCAATTCCCGCAAGGCCGCCTCTTGAGCCGCTTTCATTCTCAGGGCCAACTGCTGGTATTCAGGGCCAACCTGCCCCACCAGCCAGTTGATAGCATCCGGTATGAGATTTTTGGCTGGCGTGCCATCCATCGCTTGCCGCAAGATGTCCAACGCCACCTCATCCCTTTTACTGGAATGCAGGAGGTAGAGACAGGTATCGAGCAGTAATTGCTCTTCCGATTCGGAGAAAGTGGGTGGGTCCGACCCGCGCCGCGCCTCGTAAATTTCGCGCAATACTGCGTAGTTGCCGGAGACGCGCAGCAACCCCGCGTACACATACCACACATCCCCATTTTCGGTGAGCGCGTGACGCTGGAAAACCTGCTCAAGCGCGGAACAGGCCAGCGCCTCATCCTTGTTTATCACTGCGAATGCCGCCACCATCAGCCAGTCGCGGGCGCTTTGCGAGAGATCAGCCGCGTCCTCCGCGCAATCAAGCGCAGCGGCTATATTGTTGGTCAGGTAGTGGAAGTAGGCCAGGTGCCGTTTCAAAGATGGGGCGGAAGGTACTTGCTCGATCAGATCTTTGAGAGTGCGAATGATGCCCTGAATTCTGCCATAGCGCGGATCGAGTTCTTTCACCCGCACAGCATGGTCAAATCTATTCTTAATGCTCACCCAGATGGGAACCGATTCCCTTTCTCCCAATGCCCTCAACTCTTCGGGAGGAGTACGGGCGTCTGGCGCAACGATATCAACTCTGGCCAGCTGCAATTTGCGCTCAAATTGCCTGGTTACTTCTTCAAGCCGTTCGAGGACTTTTTTTCCCAGCCTGGGCAAGGGTTGAGCGATTGAAGATATTGCAGCGACATGCAACGTGGAACGTGGCAGCGAATGTATCTCGCTTCCCAGTACCACGTTTTCCTCTACCGGTATCATTCCATCAGGAAAATCAAATGCCGCGATTTCATCGAGTACTATGGTAGTAGCGTAGCTGCCATTTCGCTTGAGAACCACAAAATCTTCACCAACGTGATCGACAACCCCCGACAGCTCTTTTCCGCTTCGCAACAGGAGGAGAACCGCGCTACCTGCTTTGCCCACAAGTTGATCCCACAGTATTTGCGCAAATTTACTCATCACACACTCACCTTCGCCTGCCTTTGTATAAGCATCTTTATAGCCGTACCACACCGTTCCAGGTGGCACGAAGTTCTGAAACTCTACTATTATACAAAATGAGCTATACGTATAATAACATACTGTATCAAAAGTGGAATCTATTTATAACAATCGATCAGGCGAAAATCAGTTGAGCGCAGGGTATGTGGTATCGTAGCAAACAAGCCCATCGCCAGCCGCGCTGCCTGTGTCAGCGTCTCCAGCGCAAGCAACGCCCCGATGCGCGTCTCTTCACCGTAGCCCAGCGTTTCCGCGAACTGGTCAAATTCGGCCTGGGTCAGCACTTCATAGCTCAAATCCGGCTTAATCAAGAGACTCAGATCGAGATCGACGTATACCAGCCGGTCTTGTTCAAACAGCGCGGGCTGCATCACAGAAGCGTATGTATGGATCAACGAGCGATCGTCATAAAACGCGCTCAATGTATACCAGCGTTCGGGCCAGTACAGTTGCAAACAATCATAGCGCAATGGCCGCGTCCGCGTGGCCCAGTGCATGGGCGTTCCAGCAGGCAGCCAGAGACGCAGGCAATCAGGCGCGACCTGCGCGAGTTCTTCATCGCTCAGTTGTGTTGCTGCATCTAACCGGTATCCATGCCACGATCCACGATACATGTGGTCATAGCTGCGACTCTCCACTTGAAAATCAGATTGCATAGTGAATTCCCTTCCTCACGCACTATAGTACGCAAATTCGTTGCTATCGTCAAGCATAAACACCATTTGGCTCTTCTCCATAAAGCATTACGTCATTCTGCGCCGAAATCGCGCATACAAATTGTTGTACAATATCAGAGCGGCCGCGAGGGTCGCCCTGGCTACATGTGCCATGACTACCTGCAAATGCGAACAGACGAAGCGAAAGATCTGAAAACTATGCGTTGTCCCACCTGTCAGACCATCAATCCGCCCACTGCCAAATTCTGCCTGGAGTGCGGCAATCGGCTGGTTGTCTGTCCGAACTGCGGGACCGTCAATGTGCCTTTCGCGAAATTCTGTATCGAATGCGGCACATTGCTCAGAGTCGATATCTCCGCTTCACCCGTCACTAGCGGGAACGGCAGCGGACGCGATACATCACGTCCCTACAATGGTGAAAGTAGCCATGCAACCGAAGCATTGCCGGACATGAATACGATTACTTCCCTGAGCGCAGCGAAGGGTCTGGAGGGACGGAACATTTCCGGCTCCGACGAAACGCCACAGGAACGGCGAGTCGTCACGATCATGTTTGCCGACATTACCGGCTCTACACCCCTGGCCGATCGCCTGGACCCGGAAGACATGCGCGCCATTCTGACCGGCTACTTTAACTTGATGACACAGCAGATACGGCGGCATGGCGGCACGGTTGAGAAATATATAGGAGACGCGGTGATGGCCGTATTTGGCCTGCCAGCCGCGCACGAGGACGACCCTGACCGCGCCATCCGCGCCTCGCTCGACATGCAGGAGGCATTGCATCAGTTCAATGACCGCCGCCTGGAACGCGAGCCGGGCGCGGCCCGCCTGCAAATGCGTATCGGCATTAACACGGGTGAGGTTGCGGCCCCCAGCGAGCAGTCCACGCGCCAGGATTTTCTCATCACCGGAGATGCTGTCAATGTGGCTGCTCGCCTGCAACAGGCTGCCAGCCCCGATACCATTCTGGTGGGAGAACGCACCTATTTAACGACGCGCGATGTGTTCGACTTTCGCCCCATCGCTCCTCTGAACCTGAGAGGCAAGCAGGAGCTGGTACCTGCCTGGGCGGTGCAAGGGCGGCGCGAAACATCTGCCCCGTATGCTCAGCACCCACGCGGCATCGAAGGGTTAGAGTCGCCACTGGTGGGGCGCGCGCTGGAACTCACCTTGATGCACGCTACCTATGCGCGCGTGCAGGCGGAACAGCGCCCTCACCTGATTACTCTGCTGGGTGTGCCCGGTATTGGCAAGTCGCGCCTGATGCGGGAATTTATCCAGCGCGAAGAGGAAACCGCGAAAAGCGCTTCAAATATTCAGCGATTGGTCATGCCGCGCGTGCTCCAGGGACGCTGCCCGCCGTATGGTGAAGGCATTACCTACTGGCCTCTGATCGAAATCTTACGTTCGCTTTTGAGGGCGCAAGAAGGCGAGGGGCGGGACGAGCTTGAAAAACGCCTGATAGAAGTCGTATACGAGACCCTCGCTGCCGCCAAAAGCAGCGAAGACCCCGCTCAGGTTGCCAGCGCCTTGATTCGCAGTACCGGGAGCGGGCTGAGCAACAATATCTCCCCGCAACTTCCCGGCGATCGCCCCGATATCCAGCGCAGTACGCATAGCAAGAGTACCGAGCAAGGGGCGGCGCAGGTAGCGTTGATGCGCGCCTGGCGTATCTTCCTCGAGGCTATCGCCGGGCAGGGGCCGCTCATTCTAGTAATTGACGATCTGCAATGGGCCGACGAAGCCTTGCTCGACTTGCTGGAATATTTGACCGACCGCATTACGCACGCGCCCATCCTGTTTCTCTGCCCGGCTCGTCCAGACTTCTTTGAACGCAGGCGCGAGTGGGGCGGCGGGCGGCGCAATTTTACCACCATCGTGCTTGAGGTACTGACGAGCGATGAAACGCGCGATCTGATCACTGGTTTGCTGGAGAGCGATGACATTCCCGAAGTGTTCTATCACAGCATCCAGAGACGCGCCGAGGGCAACCCGTTCTTTGTAGAAGAGATTGTGCGTATGCTCATCGATCAGGGCGTGCTGGTCAAGCACGATGGCTCCTGGCGGGTGAGCAAGCAAAACGTGGCGGCCCTGGGCGAGCTAGCCAGCCCGGCCACACCGCCGGACGATACGTTGATTGACCAGCACTACGTCTTGCCCATACCTCGCTTACCCGATACGGTGCAGGGCGTATTAGCCGCGCGCGTTGATCTGTTGAGCCGGGTTGAGAAGCAGGTGTTACAAGATGCC
>DAHVFL010000274.1 GCA_027316975.1 Chloroflexota bacterium
CATCCACGCTGCCCTTCCGCCATGCCGGTATGCAGCCAGCGGCGTCCAGCGCGTACCGACCTGGGCGACGGCCACTGGACGCATTGCTTTCTCTATAGCGATAAAGAGGCATCGGTGCCCCGCATGACCTGAAGTCAGTAGCGACACCCCTTGTGGGTGTCCCGTCCACATATCCGATGATACGACCGGTGGGCGAATAGGACGGGACACCCACAAGGGGTGTCGCTACTAATCGAAGACCCGATCGAACCTACCAGCCACGAACACGTAATGAACAGGAGAATCGATGAGCATTACCGACGAAACGCAATCTGTAGGGACGCGATTTATCGCGTCCGCTGCTACACCATCCGTTAATACGTCATACGCTGCTACGCCCTCCCAAGATACGCAGCCTGCCCCGCCACCTGCCACCTTCCCACCCGATTTCCTCTGGGGAGCCGCTACCTCGGCCTACCAGATAGAGGGCGCGGTGGGCGAAGACGGACGCGCCCCTTCTGTATGGGATCGCTTCGCTGCCCTGCCCGGCGCTACATACCAGGGACAGACGGGCGAGATCGCGGCGGATCATTATCACCGTATGGAAGAAGATGTTGCGCTCATGGCTGAACTCAACTTGAGCGCATATCGCTTTTCGCTCTCCTGGCCGCGCATCCTGCCGCAGGGTACCGGGGCGGTCAATTCGCGCGGCCTGGATTTCTATGACCGCCTGGTCGATGCCCTGCTCGCTCGCGGCATCAGTCCTCTTGCTACGCTCTATCACTGGGACCTGCCGGTCGCCCTGCAAGATCGCGGGGGCTGGCTCGCGCGCGATACCGCCTACGCTTTCGCCGAGTATGCGGAGGTAGTGGCACGCCGCCTGGGAGACCGCGTTCAATGGTGGCTCACGCATAACGAACCCTGGTGTTCCGCCTACCTCGGTTATGCCCAGGGCCTCCATGCGCCGGGCCTGCGCGACAAACAGTTAGCCGTCAACGTTGGCCATCATATCCTGCTCTCGCACGGACTCGCTGTGCCGCGTATGCGCGCGCATCTCTCTTCCCAGGCACAGGTAGGCATCGCGCTCGACTTCTATCCGGCATACGCCGCCGATGAACAACCTGCATCCCTGCTGGCCGTCAAACACGCCGATACATTCCGCAATCGCTGGTTCCTCGACCCGCTCTTTCTGGGACGCTACCCGGACACCCTTTTTATCGACCTGGGCGTGGCTCCTCCGCCCATCCTTGAAGGCGATTTTGCTACCATCTCCACTCCCATTGACTTCCTGGGCGTCAACTACTACTCGCGCATGATCGTGCGTGGCCCCACAGATATCAATAATAGCGCGGATCACACGGCACCCACAGATAGATTTGAAGCCATTGAGCGTATCCCAGGCGCGTCCTATACTGAAATGGGCTGGGAGGTCTTTCCCGATGGCCTCGCCAACATTCTGACGCGCATTGCCCGCGAGTACGCCCCGAAAGCAATGGTTGTCACCGAAAGTGGCGCGGCCTTCGACGATCAATGGAACGGCAACTGCGCTATTTCCGACCAGCAGCGTATCGATTACCTGCAACAGCACATTGCAACCGTTGCCGGGGTCATACGCCAGGGCGTACCCATCAAAGGCTATATTGTCTGGTCCTTCCTGGACAATTTTGAATGGTCCGAGGGCTATCGCAAACGCTTCGGCCTGGTCTATGTCGATTACCCGACGCAGCAGCGTATCGTGAAGGAGAGCGGGCGCTGGTACGCGGACTTCATCAAGCAGCACAGGCGATAATAAAATCTGTAAGGATGGGCAGTGTGGGTATGATGCGTCTCCGCATCATACCCACACTGCCCATCCCTGCAGATTTTATTGATTGATACCTCTATGATACCTCTATGTTATGTTCATTTTCCCCTTTATACGGTATAATTATCCTTGCAGGCGAAATGCTGTCTGGCCGGCACCGGGATACACGTTTCCAGAAGGCAATGGCAGACATGCTCAAAAAATGTTCGCTGATAATTCAAGGGAGGTAACAATTCCATGGCAATCGCGGTAATGCAGGATTTTCCCGGCGCAACACAGGAGCAGTACGACCGTGTCACAGCGCAGCTCGACCTCGGCGGTCACACCCCGAAGGGCTGCCTTTTTCACACTGCTGGCCCAATAGAGGGAGGCTGGCGCGTCGTTGATGTGTGGGAGTCGCAGGACGCTTTCAACGCTTTCGTGGGTGTGCTGGGGCCGGTAGCGCAAAGCGTGGGGATTCCCCAGCCAACGGTGACAATCTGGCCCATTCACAACATCCTAACGCCGAAGGGCTAGGGACCAGGCGGCTAAATTGCTGCACGCTGCTTGCAACAGCCTGCTGGGAACCAGCCCGAAAAGCGGTTTTGTGCCGTAGGGGCGGGGTTGAGCGGGGAGAGGACGCTTGCGACGCAAGCGTCCTCTCCCCGCTCACAACCCCACCCCTACCGGTTATTCCAGATTATTTTCTTACCGTTTCCGCAAGAACGCCGGGATGTCGATCACGTCGCCGGGAGGGGCGTTGCGCGTGCCTCGCGGCAGGTCGAGCGCCTTGTGGTCCATGCGGCGGATGGGACGCTGCTGGCGTGAGTCTGCGGCGGGACGCTGGGCGGGCTGCGCCTCTGGCTCCGGCACGGGCAGGCGCGCGTGCGGGACGGGCGGCATCAATTCCTCCATATCGTCCGCATCGTCGTCCAGGTCGTAGTCATCGTCGCTCACATCGTCCCGCATCGCTGGCATTTGCTGCATGGCCTGCATGGGCTGGCGAGCAACTTCCTGCATGACCGGCACTGGAGCCGCTTGCTTTTGAACAGGATGCGCTACGGCTGGCATCGGACCCGTCGGGCGGCGCGCGATGTTGTTGACGGGCGGCGGTGTAACAGGGAGAGGGTTGTAGCCCTGCGCCTGTGGCACACTGTGAGGCACTTGCTGGCGATATGCGCCGTTGCTGTTCACTCCGGTAGATGGAGCAGCAGGATGGTAAACGCTGCGCCCGTAATCGGCCCGACCCGGCTGCGCGACCACGGCGGGTCGGGAATCGAAACCGGTGGCGATCACGGTGATCTTGACCCTGCCATCGAAGGCCGGGTCTTGCACCGCGCCGAAGATAATGTTGGCCTCCGGGTGCGCCGCCTTGCTGATGATATCAGCCGCCTCGTTGACCTCGTACAGCGTCAGGTCAAGCCCGCCGGTGATGTTGAACAGCACCCCGCGCGCGCCGTTGATGTCGATGTCGAGCAGCGGGCTGGCAATGGCGATATGCGCGGCATCGATGGCACGCGACTCGCCGCTGGCCTCGCCAATCGCCATGAGGGCCGAACCGGCGGCAGACATGATGGTCTTCACGTCCGCGAAGTCCAGGTTGATCAGGCCAGGCACGGTGATCAGATCACTGATGCCCTGGATGCCCTGGCGCAGCACATCATCGGCCAATCGGAACGCCTCTTTGAGGGGCATTTTCTTGTCGGCCACCTGCAAGAGGCGGTCGTTGGGAACCGTAATCAGCGTATCCACGTGCTGCTTGAGGTTCGCAATGCCCTCCTCGGCAGCCATGCGCCGTCGGTTGCCCTCGAACATGAACGGCCTGGTAACAACGCCTACCGTCAGCGCGCCCAGTTCGCGCGCGATCTGCGCCACGACGGGGCTGGCGCCGGTGCCGGTGCCGCCGCCCATGCCTGCCGTAATGAAGACCATGTCCGAGCCTTTCAGCGCCTCGTACAGTTCTTCAGCGTTCTCTTCCGCCGCTTTTGCTCCGACGCCAGGGTTGCCACCAGCGCCGAGACCTCGTGTGAGTTTGTCGCCTATGCGAATACGATGCGGCGTATCGGTGAGCAGCAAAGCCTGCGCATCGGTATTTACGGCGATAAACTCGATCCCCATCATGTTGGCTTGAATCATGCGGTTGACCGCATTGCTGCCGCCGCCTCCTACGCCGATCACTCGAATCTGGGCGAAGCCCTCAACTTGATGATTTCCCATTGGTAGCATGGTGGCCTCCTTTGTAGGGGCGCGTCCTTACGCGCCCACATTGGCGGTTAGCGGGCGACCACGATAGCCGCCCTTACAGACATTCTTTATGGTATAAACGCGCGGAACCAGCGACCCAGGCGAGACATCATATCGCCTGTTCCTGATTGCTCAGTGATCTCATCCTCAGAAAATTGCGAGGTATGGCGCAACCCCCACAGCAAGAGACCCACCGCCGTAGCATAGGCCGGACGACTGATCGAGTCGGCCAGTCCATGCAGGCCCAACGGCGAGCCGATACGCGCCGGTAGATCGAGAATTTGCCCGGCGACATCCAGAATGCCGGGCAGTTCGGCTGTGCCGCCGGTGACGACCAGCCCTGCGGGCAGCAGTCCATCGTAGCCAGATTTCTTGATCTCCTCGTGTACCATCTCAAACAGCTCTTCCACACGCGCCTGGATAATTTCGGCTAGCAATTTGCGCGGCACCAGGTCATTGCAATCGGGCATATAATGCGCCAGGTCGATCATGTCGTCCTCCGCAATGCTATCCGGGTTGCAGTGGCCGTAGGTTACTTTGAGTTCCTCCGCCACCGGCATGGGCAGGCGCAGGCCAATGGCGATATCGCTGGTAATCAGTTGCCCGCCGATGGGAATGACAACGGTTTGCCAGATGGCTCCATCAGCAAAGATAGCGATATCGGTGGTGCCGCCGCCGATATCCACCAGCGCAACGCCCAGGTCGGTTTCGCCATCCTCCAACACAGCCTCGCTGGAGGCCAGTGGCTCCAACACCAGGTCTTCAATTTCGACCCGCGCCTTATGCACACATTTAATTAAGTTGTGAATCGACGACACAGCGCCTGTGATTATATGCGTCTCCACTTCGAGGCGGAAACCGGACATGCCAATAGGGTTCTTGATGCCCTCCTGTCCATCCACCACGTAGCCACGCGGGATGACATGAATCACCTCGCGGTTGGCGGGAATGGCGATGGCACGCGCCACCTCGATAGCGCGGCTAATGTCGTTCTGCACAATGTCTCGGTGACTGGGCGAGATAGCGACAAAACCCTTGCTATTTTCAGAGTCGATGTGGCTGCCCGCGATGCCAATATACGCAGTTGTAATGGTTTTTCCAGAAAGGCGTTCTGCCCGATCCAGCGCCGCTGCAATGGAAGTGACTGTTTCCTCGATGTTCACCACCACCCCACGGCGTAGCCCTTGTGAAGGGCAGGTGCCGACACCAACAATGCTCAGCTTCCCGTCACGCTCTAACACGCCAACGAGCACGCATATCTTTGTTGTGCCAACGTCGATGCTTGCTATCACCCGCTCTTGCACGATACACACTCCTCAGGGTTCTCGCAGGGAAGCCATAAATCGCATCCCTACCAGAGGCGATGTCCCAACTCGCACTACGAATTTGTATCTACTCGAAAAATCAGTTCCCTACCACATTGTACAGATTGCCATAAATCGAAAGCCTGCTATGCTTTCACAGTAAACACCGGTCGCAAACCATAACGCAGGTCTACGCTAGCCAGGGTAAGCTGCTGCTGCTTCGCTCTACTCAAAATTTGCTGGAGCTCGACCAACCGGTTATCCAGCGGATTCGTATCGTCCGCGCTGCCCAGATACGCGATCCAGCCCTGCGGACTCTGAACAATAAACGATCCGCTGCCGGAAGATGGGCTACCCGTTGTCGCGTCGTAGCGCAGCGTAAAGACTGATATATTCGTGACTCGCGGCAGTTGCGCAAACACCTGCTGCGCGAAAGCGATATCCGCTGCCTTCAATTGCGTTCCAGCCCGCACGCGCTGAGTTACTCCTTTACTACGCGCATCAACAACGGTCATCAAACGCCTGGCTCCGGCGGTCTCGCTTGCCAGACCGAACACAATCCCATGGCTATCCACACTGTACGTGGCCTGCGACGTTTGCCAGAGCAAAACGGGCTGGCGTTCAACAACGCTCACCGTCAACGCATTAAAGCCCGCTTTCTGGATACTGGCCGAGGCGACGAGAGGCAACGCATCGACGCGGCTGGTGAAATCGGTGATATCAATCAGAAAAATGTTCTGCCCCTGCATTCCCATACGTTGGATCGTCCGCACCAGCGCGGGATTGCCTGTTCCCGCGACCGCTACCTGCCCCACATGGAAACTCGGACTGAACAGGGCAAAGCCCGCGCTCACCAGTGCCAGCGCGATCAACGCGAACAGCATCATAAAACGCCGCCAGAAAGACCTCCTGCGCCTTTGCTCTCCGCTGCGCACAGGAATGGGTGTGTAAGATCGTGGCAGCGGCCTAACCATACGCACTGGCCCTTCCGGCGCGGGCATACCTGTCCGGGCAAGCGTGCGCTTCACCTGTCTATGGGCAGCAGGTGGCGCTGCCGGGCGCGCATAACGAGCGTATCGCTCCGCCCAGGTCGCCGGTTGCTCAATCATTTCTGGCGTGCTGACGTTGCGTTTGCCCTGCCCGTGCGTCCCCTGCCCATGCGCCTCGTTTCGCTGCCTGTCGCTCTTATTGTTCATAATGATCTCCCTGCGTTTCTCACCAGCGCTGGCGCGGCGAGAGATAGAAGAGGAAGATGGCATATGATTTCTATATACGAGAGTGATTTGCTCTGGATTGCGTTTGCGATTCATCATGGTGTACCTGTTCCTGTTCCCCACTCGC
>DAHVFL010000275.1 GCA_027316975.1 Chloroflexota bacterium
TAACGGCGCAACAGATCAGGATCGCGCAAATACGCCCGTATCAACGGTAGCATCACATCGCGCAGCGCTGCTTCATCAAGGGCAGGCTGCAAATACGCCCTCAGCGTCGCCTCATCCACAACAGCCGCGATACGCATGTGTTCGAGCAATTGCGCCCGCGTTTCCAGCGCCGTACGCACCTCGTGTCGCAACAGGCCTTGCTCATCCAAACATACATCCCCCAGATTACCCGTGAGAGTGACCCCAAAACCCAGATGCCCTACCCACCCTTCAAACAAAGGCTTCAAATTCGCCTCAGCCTGCCATATACGCATCATTTCGCGTGTCACCGGCCAGCGCAGCCAGCAACGCGGCGGACTCGCGAGCGGGTCGAGGAACAATATCTCACACGCCGTCGCAATAATACCTTCGATAAAGGCTTCCTGCTTCTCGCGACGATTACTGCCAATAATCCAGGTATCGAGAATGCCCGCTTTGCGATATGCCTCGTGCCGGTGTTTCCACTCCTCAAGGTCAAGCGGGGCGCATTGAAACTCTACCGCCTGCAATTGCCCGGCGGCATGTGTCACCAGAATGTCCGCGATACGGTTGGGTTCAGGCAAACGCTCTTCAAGCGTGACACGAGCGCGAGGAAACTGCGCGCGCAGCCACCGCGCAAGCACAACCTTGCCACGCATATGTCGCACCGATTCCGCCTCGGTACTCCACGCGCATTCACCCTTCGAATGCGCGAAATGAAGCTGCGTCTGCTTCTCCGGCCCGCCGCGCGCGTATACTATTCCCCTGCAATTAGGACAGCGCAACGCCTGCTCGCGCGACCAGCTTTGCGCCTGTTCCAGCGGCGTCTCACCCGCAATCACCAGTCTATCTCCCGGACCATACGCGACCAGCATAATCTACCCTCTTCAAATCCCTTCAATGTTGGTAATCCTGTTCTATATAGTAGATTATAATGCCTCTTGCAGAGGATGTGCTAGAATAGAATAAAAACCAGGTGCTTTGACCAGGGCCTATCCCCAAAGCGTGTACTTCCTGATACCAGCTTCGGGCACCCATGCCAATTAAGCCTGTCATTCTGAGCGTAGCGAAGAATCTGATGCGCCGGAGACCGAGATCCTTCGCTGCGCTCAGGATGACATTCGACGGCCAGCCGCGCGAGGCACTCGCCATGGTCGCTTTCCCAGTGAGGAGATCACATGCTCGACCTATCCACCATCCCCGTCGTAGACAATCATTGCCACGCCGTCTTGCTCAACCAGACTATGGATACACCGCGCTTCCGCCGCTTTTTTACCGAAAGCTATGATCCTATTTTTGCGGAGCGCCATATCCAGAATACGGTTTACTATCTCTGGATGCTGCGCCAGATGGCCTCGTTTTATGGGTGCTCGAACACGGAAGATGCCATCCTGGCAACGCGCAATAAACTCGACTGCATTTCGCTGACCGAACGCCTTTTCCGCGCTGCCAACATCGATACGCTGGTGCTTGACACAGGCTTCCCGCCGCCCTTTGAGTGTCTAACACCAGAGCAGATGGGACAATCCGGCCACTGCCGCGCCATCAAGTTGTTACGCCTGGAAGTGCTCATGCAGCAGCTTGTTGTGGAGTACAGTGACTTCGATGAACTGGTGGAACGCTTCGCCATGGAGTTGAGCGATATACGCGGGCGCGGCTTTGCTGGACTGAAAAGCATCGTAGCCTATCGCGGCGGCTTGCAGGTCATCGAGCGCAGCAAGGACGAAGCCGCCGCATCTTTTGACGAAGCGCGTATGGCTATAAGAGACAACCAGTTGCGCATTACCCAGAAGCCACTCATCGATTACCTGCTGTATATCGCGTTTCGCCACGCCGCTGCGCAGGGCCTACCCATCCAGTTTCATACGGGGTACGGCGATAGTGATACCGATATGCGCCTGGGCAATCCGCTGCACCTGCGCGATGTGCTGGAGCGCAGCGACTTTTACAACATGAAAGTGGTGCTATTACACGAAAGTTACCCCTACACGCAGTTTGGAGCCTACCTCGCCGCCATATACCCGCATGTCTATTTCGACCTGTCCTACACCATTCCCTTTGTTGACCTCCTGGATATGCTGGCCTTCACCCGCCAGGCTTTGAGCGTCGCGCCCGCCAGCAAGCTCATGTATAGTTCAGACGGCACCAACATACCAGAAATGCACTGGGCCGCCGCCATACGCGGGCGCAGCGTCATCACCCAGGTACTCAACGAAATGATCGACGCCGGCGAAATCGACGAGCAACAGGGTTACCACCTGGGCCAACTCATTTTACGCGACACAGCGTATACTGTCTATAAATTATAACTGCTGATTACCCATACATCCGCCAGAGATGCTTCGCTGCGCTCAGGATGACACCACCCCTGGCTGTCATCCTGAGCGCAGCGAAGCATCTCTGGTGCGCATTCGCCTGGCAAAGGAGAGTAAATATGCCAGATAATCTGAACCACTTTCGCATTGGAGTGTATGCCTTGATCTTCGATGCTGAGCGGGTGCTGCTGGCGCACCGCCGCGACATCGACTGGTGGAACCTGCCCGGCGGCGGTATGGAAATCGGCGAAACGGTCGTAGAGGCGACCTGCCGCGAAGTAAGGGAAGAGACAGGCTTAGAGGTACAGGTTGAACGCCTTGTTGGTGTCTACTCCAAACCGCAAAAACAAGAAGTCGTGCTCACGTTTCGCTGCAAAGTGATCGGAGGCGAGTTACAGTCCACCGAAGAGAGCCGCGCATGTGAGTATTTCTCGCCCGGTACCCTGCCGCGTAACACGCTCCCCAAGCATCGAGAGCGCATTGTAGATGCCCTGCTCAATCAACAAACCGCGGTGCTACGCGCCCAACGCGCCAGTTCTATAGAAGACCAGCAAATAGGGGAAGATCAGTAAATTCATACAACTCATACATTCATATTTTTCTTCGGCACAAACGACACATGAGCTTATAGTTATCGTAGCTCTCAAACACGAAATCGCCGAACGAAGAGAGTACAGCCTGTAATTTCTCCTGCGGAAAAGTCGCCAGAATAGCCATCGCGTTCGCATCCGCATCGACCGCCATCACCTGAAAGCCCTGCTCGAGCAGATAGCGCGTATCGCGTCCCGCTCCGCAACCCAGGTCAAGCGCGCGTTCTCTGTGCGTAACAAGAGACGCCGCCCGTATCATTCTCGGCCAGGGAGGACGCTCCCGCGTATGCTTGTAAAACATAGCCCAATCAAATTCCTTCATTAATGCTCGATCCTCATTTCTCCAGTAAAATCAGCGCATCTCGCCCGGCAATCACAAGCTGTTCAGAAAAATCCAACCCATCTAACAGCGACGTAAACCTTCCCTGGGGCAACGTGACCGGCGCTGGTGAGTCGTTATGATTCAATATAAAATACACCTTTCGCCCATCGCTACGTGCGCGCCGCGTCACTTCTACCCCTTCGGCAACTTCCATCAACAATTCAACCCCCGCTTGCTGGCACAGCATTCTCGCCAGCTTAGATGCGAGTTCATCACTCACCTGCGTTGCCACGTAGTATGCTCTACCTTCGCCAGAGCGATTGACCGTCAAAGCCGGGCCATGCGCGTAATAATCACGAGCAAAGACTCCCAGCGCGCGCGCACCCTCAAGATGCACTACTTCGCCCCACAGGTCGCAGGCATATTTACCCCGCAATGGCTCGTCAGCGATAATAACCTCGTTGCTCATCCCTTCCGTCCAGGGATCAAACTCTTCCACGTAAATACCAAGTAATTTGCGCAGTTCACCAGGATAGCCACCCAATGTAACGCGATCATGCTCATCGACAATGCCACTGAAGAACGTAGTGAGCAAAGTCCCTCCAGCAGTGACATAGCGTTCAAGGTTCTGCGCAACTCCCGCTTTCAGCATATAAAGCAAAGGCGCGATCACCACACGGTACTGGCTCAGATCATGCTCCGGCGCTACTATATCAATCGCTACGTTCAGCCCGTGCAGGGCAGCATACCAGCGCTTCACCTGTTCCAGGTAGCGCAGGCGGTCGCTCGGCCCCGGCAGGTACTCGACAGCCCACCAGTTGTGCCAGTCCATCACGATAGCTACCTCCGCTCGAATGCGCGAGCCAACTACATCAGGCGCGATGCGCTCAAGTTCAGCGCCAGGCTGTGCCGCCTGCCGGAAAATACGCCCGCGCTCGCTTCCCTCGTGCGGCACAATGGCGCTGTGGAACTTTTCCGCGCCTCCCTGCGACTGACGCCACTGGAAATACAACACCCCATCCGCGCCATGCGCCACCGCTTGCAAGCTTTGCAGGCGAATCCGTCCAGGCCGCTTATGGGGATTCTGCTCCATCCAGTTCAACTGGCCCGGCGTCTGCTCCATCACCAGGTGCGGCTGTCCATTTTTAAGTGAGCGCATCAGATCATGCCGGAAAGCATTCTCCCAGGGCGGCGTTGTATTCCTCGGATACAAATCGAACGAGATAACATCTATGTGCCGCGCCCAGGAAAAATAGTCCACCGGCTTAAACGCAACGATAAAATTCGTAGTAATAGGAATGGCAGGGGTGACTTCACGCAGGACATTCGCCTCCAACCGGTAGCACTCCAGCAAAGAATCGGACATAAAACGCTGGTAATCCAACATCTGACCCGGATTATTGCCGGCAGGCGTGAGGCGCGGCGGCATGACATCTTCCCAATCGAAGTACCGCTGGCTCCAGAAACTCGTTGACCACGCATCATTCAGTTCAGGCAGCCATGTATAGCGCGCCATTAACCAGCGTCGAAAAGCAACCGCGCAACCGTCGCAGTAACAAGCCTTGACATGATCCCCATACTCATTATTGACATGCCACATCGCCAGCGCGGGATGCTCGCGGTATCGTTCCGCCAGCCTGCGCACCAGCGCACCAGCTTTGCGACGATAATCATGACTATTGGGACAATAATGCTGGCGCGATCCATAACTCAGCCGCTTGCCATCGCGTGTCACCGGCCACATGTCAGGATACATACGGCTCATCCAGGTGGGCGGCGTTGCGGTCGCCGTCGCCAGGTCCGCCGCGATGCCATGTTCCGCCAGCATCTCCATAATGCGGTCAAGCTGCCCAAACGTATACTCATCCGGCGCGAGTTCCAACAACGCCCACGAGAAAACATTGATCGTGACTATATTGACACGCGCCACCTTCATCAAGCGCATATCCTCCTGCCAGACCGATTCCGGCCACTGCTCCGGGTTGTAATCGGCACCATAGAGGATGGTTGAGGGGAACGGTTTTTGCACAGCTATGCTCTCACCTTATAAATTCTCTCTGTAAAGTTGTATGCGCCAACACCTTTCCCGCGCGTATAACCCAGCCGGGCGGCTGCTGCAAGCGCAGCACTTCGCGAACAGTTGGCGCGGCCAGCACATTCAGGTCTGCTTTACACCCCGGCTCTAATCCATAACCGTGCAGACGCAAAGCGCGCGCGGCATTGTAGGTCACAAAATCAAAAGCAGCCTCAATTTCGCTCGGAGCAGCCATATGCGCGGTATGACAGACATAGCTCACAACTTCTTGCTGGTCATTGCGCCCGAATGGATAGAAGGGATCAGCAACATCATCCTGAGAAGAAAAAACATTCACACCATGCTGCCAGAGTTGCTTGACGCGGGTAATTCCACGCCGTATCGGCTCCGAATCGTATCGTCCCTGCACTACCAGGCTGATATGCGGATTGCTGCTAATGCTGACATTCGCCTGCTTGAGCAAATCCATCACTTTATAGGCGTGCGTTTCGTTATAAGCAGCTAACGCCCCACAATGGCTGGCTGATACCCGTCCCTGATAACCTTCGCGCAACGTCTTGACCGCCAGGTATTCCAACGAACGACTCAACGGATTATCGGTATCATCCACCAGCATGTGAATATCTTTATCGTACTGTTTCGCCAGTTCAAAGCAAAAATCGATATGCGCCCGCGCCTCGTCGTCAAGCATCTCGAACCAGGGCAAACCGCCCACTACATCGGCCCCCATGCGCATCGCCTCCTCCAGCAGTTCCCTCGTACCAGCATCGCGCACAATCCCTTCCTGCGGAAACGCCACCACCTCAATATGCGCGACATCGCGCCACCGCTCTCGCAGCGCCAGCAACCCCTCGACTCCCCGCAATTCAGTGTAGCTATCCACGTCAGCAAAGGCCCGAAAGACCGTCGTGCCATTGAGAATGCCTTCTTGAACAGCGCGTCCGGCCCGCTCCAGAATATCCTCCGTCGTATAATGCGCCTTATGCTCCCACGTCAACTCCAGGCACTCCCCAAAAGTATAATCCTTATTAGGCCGCATCTTCTCTTGCAGAAAGCACTTATCCAGGTGAATGTGTCCATTCACATACGTCGGCATCACCAGATTCCCCGCCGCATCCACTTCTATATTCCCCGCGTCTCTGATCTCTTCAGCCAGAGCCACAATGCGATCACCATTGATGCCAATATCCCAGCTTCCCGCCTGGCCTTTCAGACGCGCGTGTCGAATAATCAGGTCCATCGCGCGGCCTCCCTCTTATGATTAAGCTCATACCATGCTTGCTGCATTATAACATGCCCGAACTCACTGGCATACATTG
>DAHVFL010000276.1:0-5238 GCA_027316975.1 Chloroflexota bacterium
AGGGTATAGATCACTTGCATATTTACCCCCTGCGCATATGATCGGGTACTTCCCAGGTGTTGCCCTCGTCCTCTTGCAAGAACACACGCGCTTTGCCATCTTCCTGTACCAGCATGGGAATGTGCGTTGGCACGCGATGCGTTGCGCAATGATCCAACGCCGCCTTCACGCTGTTGAAGGACGCCAGCTCGCGCAACTGGTAAATGGTGGCGAAGACCAGTGGAAACTCGTCGCGCTCAAAACGCGCGAGGGCCTCCGCTGGCGCAATCCAGATGCCCTCGCTGGTCTCCAGGCGATCATGCGCGGCCAGCTGTTCAGCCGGGGCAGTCGTAATAAAGAAGTGCGTATCGAAACGCTTAGGCATCCCCTGCGGCGTTATCCAGTGCGCGAAATAGCCCAGGCGGTCCGTTGCCAGCACCAGCCTTTCAGCGCGCGCCATTTCTTCCAGCGACCCCGAGCGTTGCTGAAAGGCGTGGCGATAGCTTTCAAAATGGGCTACCTGCTGCTCTGGAATGGACACTATCTCTCCATCGCGATAGGCGAGCAACACGCCTGCCTCCTCGAAAAGCTCGCGAATGGCGGCAGCTCTTACCCCTGTACCCGCGGCAGTGCGCCCCTCTGGATCGGCTGGCGAAGCAACAACCCGGGCGGACACGCCATCCGCCAGCTCCGCAGCGTAATCATCGTGCGAGACGGAGCCGCCGGGAAAAACATACACGTCAGGCATAAAATCGCTCTGGATCACCCGCCGCACCATAAATACTTCGATACCCTGCCCGGTAGGTACATCCCGCAGCAACATGATCGCGGACGCCATGCGCGGCTGCACGCTCATACAAGTATCTCCAATCCTGGCATACACACAACAAATGTCTACTCGTATACTATCTTACAATCCAGGACGGGGGCAAGCCCTGATACGCAAGAACCATGTGATAGAATAATATTGGTTAATTGGTTTGGCCCGGTTCTTACAGCCGTTTCATTATGTCACTATGTCAGGCAAAAGCCGTTTGAGAGGGAGAACGGTATGCAGAAGAATGCTCCCGAAATGAGCGCCATTACTATCTCGCGCCAGTATGGCAGTGGCGGGGGTGAAGTGGCGGCGCACCTGGCGCAGCGTCTGGGATGGCAGCTCATCGATCACGAAATTGTGGCGCAGGTTGCTCGCTCGTTGGGCATCACCGAGGAGGAGGCAGACGTGCATGACGAGCGCGTTGAGAGCTTCATAGCGCGCGCGCTGAATGCGTTGCAGGCGGCTGCTCCCATTGTTCCCGCGCCTATCACTCCACCCCAACAGGAAGAGGCGGTTTATAACGAAGCGCTGCGCAACGTCGTGGAAACAGCAGCCAATGCTGGACGTGTGGTGATCGTGGGACGAACCGGGCAGGCGCTGCTGGCCGGGCGGCGCGATGTGCTGCACGTGCGCGTAGTCGCTCCGCTCAAGCTGCGCATTATTTATGTAGGGCGGCGCGAAGGACTCGACGAGGCCGCGGCTCAGTCC
The DNA here is from genome assembly GCA_027316975.1 of Chloroflexota bacterium. Taxonomy (GTDB): domain Bacteria; phylum Chloroflexota; class Ktedonobacteria; order Ktedonobacterales; family Ktedonobacteraceae; genus CF-113. The sequence continues at coordinate 1,505 of DAHVFL010000276.1, forward strand.
CGTATTCATATCAAGGATCGCGACCGCGCGCGCTACCTGCAAGCGCGTTTTGGTCGCAACGTTGATGACCCGCTGCTCTATGACCTGGTGATCAATACTGCCGTACTCGACCTGGACAGCGCGGTCGATCTGATTAGCCTGGCGCTCGAGCGTAAAGCCCGCAAACTGACGGTACGCACCGGAGAACTGGGACCCGCGACCGGACTTGCTCGCTATCCCGGCCAACCAGCAGATTTGCCCCCGCCAGCCAGCATGACCGGCGACGAAACACAGTAGCGGCCAGGGCGGGGACAAGCCCCACCCTGGTAAACTTGCAGGGGTAGGTTTTTTGCAACGCCCAGTTCCAGAGCCTGTCATTCTGAGCGCAGCGAAGAATCTGCGTGCCACGAGAGATGCTTCGCTGCGCTCAGAATGACAGGCTCCAGGATCGGTGCCAGGCCGAAAACCTACCCCTGCAAGACCCTGGTAAAAGGAGAACGAATGAAACTTGCTAGCTTTTCCACCCCCGATCTTCCACATGCGCGTCCGGGTCTCGTCCAGCAAGACGAAATCGTGGATGTGGACCTGGCCGCGCGCGCACTCAACCTGCATCCATACGAACATATGCAGGACCTGCTCGATGCCTGTGAGCAAGGGATGCAGGTTTTGCAGGCTATTGTAAGCAAAGCCGCCGGTCGTCGTTTGCGAGACGTGAAAACCTTCTCCGATATTGGCGCGGCCTATGCCCTGTCAGAGGTACAACTCGACGCGCCCATTCCGCGCCCGCGCAAGAACATCATGTGCCTCGGCCTGAACTACGCCGATCACGCCAGGGAATCCGCCGAGGCGCGGGGGCGACAACCCACCATCCTGAAAGCGCCCCTCTTTTTTACCAAGGCTCCTACCACCATCAATACACCCTACGGAACGCTGTTCATTGACCCCACCGTCTCAACCGAGATCGACTGGGAAGCCGAGCTGGCCGTCATCATCGGCAAACCGGGCAAGAACATCCGCGAAGAAGATGCCCTGTCGCACGTCTTCGGCTATACCGTGCTGAATGACGTTTCGGCGCGCGACATTCAAAGCCGCCATACGCAATTCTTCAAAGGCAAAAGCATCGATGGCTATTGCCCCATGGGGCCCTGGATCATCACCGCCGACGAAATTCCCGACCCGCAAAAGCTCAAGCTCTACCTGCGCGTCAACGGCATCACCAAGCAGGAAGACAGCACCGCCAACATGCTCTTCGACGTGCGCAGCATCATCACCATCCTTTCCCAGGGCATGACGCTCGAAGCAGGTGACATCATCGCCACCGGCACGCCCAGTGGCGTCGGCTTCGCCCGCAACCCACCCGAATATCTCAAAGCCGGCGATGTAATGGAGACGGAGATCGAGGGCATCGGCGTTATGCGTAACACGGTAGCGCTTATTTAGGAGAGTGTTATGGATGCCAACTTCTTTGAAACCGCGCAGCTCATCGACGAGCAGGATCGCGCAAAACAAAGCTATCTCGAATTTCTGCGCGTCCCATCTCTCAGCGCGGGTCTCTATAGCCTGCCAGCGGGCAGCATCGACATGCAGCAGCCGCATACCGAGGACGAAGTATACTACATCATAAGTGGAAGGGCATCATTCCGCGCAGGCGCGGAAGAACGCCCGGTTCAGGCCGGCTCAATTCTCTACGTGAAAGCAAACGTCGAACACCGCTTTCACTCTATCAGCGAAGACCTGCGCGTCCTGGTATTTTTCGCCCCCGCCGAGTATAGCAACGCATCGACCGGTCATCCGTAGGGACGCGGGAGGGGGGGGAGTGGATGAGGGGACCCTTGTGGGCGTCCCAGGGTTGGGAGGGGGCGTCTCTTTGTTGCTGGTCATCCGTAGGGACGCGGGAGGCGTGGAGTGGATGAGGGGACCCTTGTGGGCGTCCGGGGTTGGGAGGGGGCGTCTCTGTGTTGCTTGCCAATTATGAGAAGAGGACGAGGACGCCCACAAGGGTCCCTACGGGTACGATTATCTCGTCTGATAGGGGAGAGGACGCCCACAAGGGTCCCCACCCGGCCACCCATCCACCCACGTCCCTACGGGTACGATTTCCCTTGCGATTGTCAATTATCATCAGGATGGGGCACCTCCGTACCCCCATTTGGTCGTCAAAATTCATCAGGACGGAGGCACGAGCATTGCCCTATTCGATTGTCAAACATCATAAGGGACAAGGCCCCTTGTTCCTAATGAATATTTACAAGCAAGATCGGTAGTGACCTGTCATCCTGAGCGTAGCGAAGGATCTCGGCATGGCGAGCGAGATCCTTCGCTACGCTCAGGATGACATTCCCGATTCTGGTCGTTAATGTTCATCAGGATGCCGGGAACGCTTGCGTCCCCATTATTATCTCATTTGATTATCAAAATTCAACGGGTTACACTCGCGCTTCTTCGCGCACCCACGATGGCAACACACCCCACAGGTTCAGGGCGGTCGGGCGCGAATGCCACAGGCGCGGGGGCGTCGTAACATCGCGGTCGAAGTACTGTTGCAGTTCCGCGGAGAGTTCAATATGCACGCCATCCACATCGGCGAAACGCAGGAAGAGATCGTTGCCCGCGCCGTGGCGACCCGGCCCCCACAGGATTGCTCGCTGCTGGCGGCTGAGATAGTCGGCCCACACCAGCAATTCGGCCCCGGCGGAGATACTGTAGCCGATATGGTCGATGTCGGGTTTGCCCTGCATCAGCATCAGCGTGTGATGATCGTTGTTGCAGCGCAGCCAGGCGCATTCGCGCAGCAGCCAGTCGGAGATATCAAAGCCCAGGCTCTCGGTATAAAACTCAACCATCGACTCCATATGCGGGGTGCGAATAGCCAGGTGCTGCAAAGCTTGCGGGCGCAAACGCGAGCGCCTGCCCTCGTTATTGCCGGGAGGCACCGTCAGCGAATCATCGGGAACCACGGATATTTCAATATGGTTGCCATCGGGATCATAGAGCCACAGCGTATCACCCATTTCCGGGTTGCCATCGCGCGCCTGCAATTTCAGATCGATGCCCGACTGGCTGAGACGCGCCGCCAGCGCTGCCAGTTCGGCGTCTGTATCCACCTCAAAGGCAATATGGTGCAGCCGCGACTTCGCAGCCGCAGGAGTGCGCCCATTGCTAGAGCTGCCGCGGGTATCGGTGAACAGGCTCAGGCAATGGTGTTCGTCGCCCACCGACAGGTATGTATTGGCATCCTCAAATTCGACATCCTCGCTTGTCGAAGTAATTTCGGTGGCTCGCAGATTGAACCCCAGCGTCTGCCGGTAAAAGCGCGTCTGCGCCGACACGTCGGACACCCATAACCCTACATGGGCCAGCCGCGTCACTCGAACCTTCTGAATTTGTTGCTCGCTCATAGATGCCTCCTGCTCTAGCTCGAATCTGCTCTCTTACTGTGTTACTGTGTATCATACACAGCCAGACCAGGAGGGTCAACGAAACTACCCGAAGGTCATATATAGAGAACTACCAGGGCGGGGGCAAGCCCCGCGAGTGGGAGGTGTCATCCCTTCACTTCGTTCAGGGCAGGCTCTGAGCGAAGCGAAGGATCTGCGCGCTGCCGACGAGAGATCCTTCGCTTCGCTCAGGATGACAGGGCGAAGCGAAGGGATGACAGGGCGAAGCGAAGGGATGACAGGGCGAAGCGAAGGGATGACAGGGCGAAGCGAAGGGATGACAGGGCGAAGCGAAGGGATGACAGGGCGAAGCGAAGG
>DAHVFL010000276.1:5337-6582 GCA_027316975.1 Chloroflexota bacterium
AGGGCGAAGCGAAGGGATGACAGGGCGAAGCGAAGGGATGACAGGGCGAAGCGAAGGGATGACAGGGCGAAGCGAAGGGATGACAGGGCGAAGCGAAGGGATGACAGGGCGAAGCGAAGGGATGACAGCCTCGGGCGACTCGCGCATTCCAAAAACCTACCAGGGCGGGGCTTGCCGCCGCCTTGTAGTCATGATATAGTGGGCATCGAGTCATGGAAAAACTTTGTAGAGGCGGGAAGATTCGTGCCAGAGCCAGTGCAACTGCAATTAGTGGGAGCCACGCATAATAACCAGCGGCTCTTTTCCGACCATTACCTCAATGCTATTTTGCCGGGACAGTGGAATATCTTACAGGGCGAAGCCGCCCTGCTCATGGGGCAACTCCGGCACATCTATGCCAGGTTTACCCCCAGTAGCAGTAATGAAGCGCAAACCGAAGAGGACTGGATCAAGCCCGTCCTGCGCGCGCTCGGTCACACATTTGAAGTGCAGTCTCCCCTCAAAGTGCCGGACGGCATACAGCGACCCGATTATATCTTCTACGACAACCATACCTCGCTGGCCCTCCATAAAAACAGGCCTGTTGATGCCGACCTGCTACGGCAGAGCGCGTTCGCGGTAGGCGATGCCAAATCCTGGGATCGCCCGCTGGATAAAGCGTTGGGGGGCGGGGGGAAAGGCAGCGACCCCTTCAGCAACAAGAATCCCTCGTACCAGATTTTTTTCTATATGCTGCACAGCGGTCTTCTCTGGGGCATCCTCACCAATGGGCGCAAATGGCGGCTGTATCACGCTCAAACCGCCCATAAGCTGGAAATATACTACGAAGTTGACCTGCCCGCCCTGCTGGAAGCGGATGTCGAGTCCTTTTTGTACTTTTATGCCTTCTTCCGGCGCGGCGCGTTCGAGGACGGAGCGCTTTCACTGGAAAACATCCTCAAGGCCAGCGCCGAATTTGCGCGTGGCATCAGCGACAGCCTGCGCGAGCAGGTCTACGGGGCGCTGCGTTATGTCGCGCAGGGGTTTTTTGAATATAAAGCGAATGGCCTGACGCCATCGCCTGAAACCAACAAGCAAATTTACGATAATTCGCTCATTTTGCTCTATCGCCTGCTTTTTCTTCTCTATGCCGAAGCCCGTGATCTGCTCCCACTGCAAGATAACACGCGCTATCGACGCCTTTATAGCCTGGAAGCCATTAAAAAAGATGCCGCCTCCGCCTTGCAAGAAGGACTGATATTACCC
>DAHVFL010000277.1 GCA_027316975.1 Chloroflexota bacterium
GGTGGAAAACACTCCGGTTCGGCTGGTATCTCCTGCTTCGTCGTCGAAAAAGGTCTGCCCGGCTTCACATTCGGCAAAAAGGAGCGCAAAATGGGCCTGCACTCCTCGCCAACACGCGAACTGCTCTTCGAGGATTGCGCTCTGCCCGTTGCCAACCGCATTGGCGAAGAGGGGCAGGGCTTCAAAATCGCGCTTTCGTCGCTGGATGGCGGGCGCATCAACATCGGCGCTATCGCGGTCGGCGTAGCGCAGGCCGCCTTTGAAACCGCCAGCCGCTATGCCCGCGCGCGTGAGCAGTTCGGCCAGCCCATCGGAGCGTTCCAGGGCATCCAGTTCATGCTGGCCGACATGGCGATGAAGATCGAAGCCGCGCGCCTGCTGGTCTACGAAGCCGCCTACAAGCTGGACGCCGGGCAGAATGCCGCCATGTACGCCTCGATGGCAAAGTGCTTCGCCACCGATATGGCTATGGAAGTCACCACCAACGCCGTGCAAGTACTGGGCGGCGCGGGCTATGTGCGCGACTACCCCGTCGAACGCTACATGCGCGACGTGAAAGTAGCGCAAATTTTCGAAGGCACCAACCAGATTCAGCGCGTCGTAATTGCCCGCGCCCTGCCTGGCAATATTCGCAAATAGCTCTATGCGCAACAAGACAGGTCAACCCTGACGGGGTTGACCTGTCTTGTTGCGCATAATCAAATGTTACTGGGTTACGGTCACACCGGCGAATTCGCGCACAAGCGCGTTGAACTTCGCCGCCTGCTCGTCCTGCGGCTGCTGGCTGGCGTTGTCCAGCGTGCGCGTCTCGATGCGCGCATTGACACGCTTGAACGCCGCGCTTGCCTCGCCGGGAGTCAGCGCACCCTCGCGACCCAGCACGATCACAACGGGCATTTGCAGGCGCGCCAGCGGCTCGTGCGCATCGGTCATCAGATTGCCGGTCAGAGCAGATGCCGCCGCGAAGCGCGCGTTAGACTGGTGAGCGCTGCTGAAAATGTACTCGACCAGTTCGTCGGTAATCAGGCCAGGATTGTGATAGCCCTGAATATCGTAGTAGTTCTGGATGGCGCGGCGCGAGGTCAGCAGGTTATAGGCAAACTGGCCGATGACAGGCGCGCGCAACAGCGCTTTCAGAAGCCCGTTGAGAGGGCCTGGCACGCTCTCCTGTAACATCACAGGAGATGGAGCGACCAGTACCAGCCGCTCGAAAAACTGCGGGCGGCGATACGCGTCCGCGATTACATAGGGACTGGTTTCGCCGCGCGCCACTACTACCGCGGGCTTGCCGATCACCTCTTTCAAAAAATCGCTGATCAGGTCGGAATACGTCTCGGCGGTGTAGTCGATAGCAGGGCGATCAGAGAGGCCGTAGCCCAGCAAATCGAGGGCGTAGACGCGGAAGTGTTCCGCCAGCCCGTCTATATTCTTGCGCCATTCATAGGATGACGCGCCGGGGCCAAAACCATGCACGAGCAGAAGCGGCTTCGACTCGCGATTGCCTTTCACCAGGTAGAAAATATCCCCATCCTTCCAGGGGTAACGACGCTCCTCGCCTTTCAAGACGGTATCGATTTCGCCCGCCTGCGAATCGGTCATTTTGTTGAAAAGGGTCAAGGCCCCCAGCGCGCCACCGATCACAAGACCGGTAGTGAGCAATTTTCCTGCAAATTTCACGTTTCATTCTCCTCACTATACTTTATGCTTACATGTATTCGGGCACGATACATCTGGCCCCTACGATGCGCGCAGCACGAATTTTCATCTTGCTTGCTATCCAACCACTTGATTCTATCCTACGCTGCGCTCCCAAATTCAACACTTGCGCTCTAGTTCTACCAGGGCGGGGGGCCCACTTAAGGCCCGAAGGGTAATATATCATTTTCTGAAAGCAAGATGCAAATATGGTTGACCCTGACCTCATATTTGCCCTGCAATGACATAGCGGATATACTTGGAGAAACATATCGTCAATGAAATGGTGAACTCATATGTTCACATACACAGGGGAATCATGCAGCAAAACATATCTTACCTTACACTATCCAGTGACGTTCAGGCAGCACTAAAAGCGAAACAGGCGGTGGTCGCGCTCGAATCGACCGTGATCGCGCATGGCCTGCCGTATCCCCAGAATCTGGAAGTCGCGCAGGCCATGGAATCTGCGATTCGAGCCGAGGGCGCGGTTCCCGCGACCGTTGGCATCCATGATGGGAAGATCGTAATCGGCCTATCGCAGGCCGAAATCGAACGCCTGGGAACGGCTGAGCATGTCTTGAAGGTCAGCAGGCGCGACCTGGCTGTGGCCCTGGCAACCGGCAAACTGGGCGCGACAACCGTTGCCGGTACGATGCTGTGCGCGAGCATGGCTGGCATTCGCTTTTTCGCGACGGGCGGCATCGGCGGCGTGCATCGCGGCGCGGAAACCAGCATGGACATCTCCGCCGACCTGACCGAACTGGCGCGCACGCCCATGCTGGTAGTCTGCGCCGGCGCGAAGTCCATCCTTGACCTTGACCTGACCTTAGAATACCTGGAGACGCAGGGGGTGCCTGTGCTTGGCTGGCAAACCGACGAGTTCCCCGCCTTCTACGTGCGTTCAAGCGGCAGACGCCTGAGCCAGCGCGTTGACGACGCGACAACCATCGCCGCCATTGCCCGCGTTCAGTGGGAGTGCCGGCTGCAAGGGCTGGTCGTCGCCTGTCCCATACCAGAAGCATACGCCATGGACCCTGCTCCCCTCGAAATCGCCACCGGAGAAGCCCTGCGACAGGCGAAACAGGAGGGTATTCGCGGCTCGGCCACCACGCCATTCCTGCTCGAGCGCGTCGCGCAAGCCACCAGGGGCGAAAGCGTCGAGGCCAACAAAGCTCTGCTCGTCAACAATGCCCGTTGGGCCGCGCGATTTGCGCGGGCGTATTACTACGATCGTGCGTAGCCAGGGCGGGGGCCAGCCCCGCCCGTACCCTATTACGACGTGTAATGCCGCGGGTACTGGGTAGGGGCGGGGCTGGCCTTTCACTGGTAGGTTTCTTGAAACGCGCCGCAAAAGCCTGTCATCCTGAGCGCAGCGAAGGATCTCAGTGTGCGGCGAGCCAGATCCTTCGCTGCGCTCAGGATGACAGGCAGAACACGTCTCACATCCGCTCACGGGAAGCCTTCTCTCCACATGTCTGTGGATGCCATGAGACAGTTGATTTATTGGCGCGTTGGGACTACAATACATAGCACCAGGTTCTGACCCGGGGCCTTCTATTTTATCTGTAGGATACCCTCCTTGAAAGGAGTTACGCTTCGTGAGTAGAGGATTGAGTAAAATTTTGGGGAGCATCGTCCTGACTGTCCTGTGGGTATGTAGCTTCCTCTTCATCCGGCAAACGCTCGTTATCGATTTTGGAGCGGGCATTATCTTCAACTTCAAGTTTACCGTCATTTTGCTTGGCCTGATCATCATCGTGTTTTACAATATTTTTTATCGCTCAAGCGCCGAAGTCACCAAACTTAGTTTTACTGTCGCTCTGACTATTGCCTGGTTAGCGATGGTATTTTTTTATCGCTTTCAACCCCTGCAAGGCACTGAAGCAGAATATGCCGCGGGCATTGAATATGATGGCGCGATCGGTTTCTTTGCAATCGTCGGTGGCCTGCTCATCTGCCTGCTCTGGATTCGCTTCTTCTCAGACGAGGTCTCCCTGGAAGAAAAAATTTAGGGGCGCGATGTATCGCGCCCTTTTCCCTTCGCGTCACCTTTCCGGTTAATGCCGGAAATGTCTTTGATCGGTAAAGACCATAGCAATAGCATAATGGTTCGCGGCGCGAATCGTCTCTTCGTCACGCACAGACCCACCAGGCTGGATAATGGCCGTAATACCCCCTTTAGCGGCGGTTTCTACTGAGTCCGCGAAGGGGAAGTAGGCATCTGAGGCCATTACGGAGTTGCGCGCTCTCGCCCCGGCTTTCTCCAGCGCCAGTTGCACGCTCGCCACGCGGTTCATCTGTCCCGCGCCCACGCCCATCACCGCCAGTTTGCGCGCCAGCACAATAGCGTTCGATTTCACATGCTTAACCACTTTCCAGGCAAACATCAGGTCTGTCACCTCTTCTAACGTCGGCTCGCGTTCGGTCACGACGCGATACGTGGTCTCCTGCTCTCCCCAGGTGTCGGATGTTTGCAGAAGCAGCCCCCCACTGACACTGCGCGCCTCCAGTTGTTTTCCACTCTGCGCGTTATGCGTACCGTTCAGGCCACCCGACTCAACCAGGCTATGCGTTGCCAGCAGGCGTATATTCTTTTTCTGGCGTAGAATTTCCAGCGCTTCGGGCGTAAATTCCGGGGCAATGATGGCTTCGTAAAACAGGTGGTTGATCTCGCGCGCAGTATCCGCGTCGATGGGCCGGTTGCAGCCAATAATGCCGCCAAAAGCCGAGATAGGGTCGCCAGCGTGCGCTTTATTGTACGCTTCCACCAGCCTGTCATCGCAGGCCAGCCCGCACGGATTGGTATGCTTGATGATCGCCAGGGTAGGGGCGCTGAAACTCTGCACCGAGGCCAGCGCGGCATCCAGGTCGAGCAGGTTATTGTATGAGAGTTCTTTCCCATGTAAAACCTCTGCCCGTGCCAGAGAGGGTCGATTTGTGTCACGCGATGGCTCATGCCAGCTATAAAATGCCGCCTGCTGGTGCGGGTTTTCGCCATAGCGCAATTGCTGAATGCGCCTTAGAGACAGCGTCAGGTCTTCAGGTAAATATTCCGGCTCTGCTGACTGCGCGCGTAAATAATCAGCGATAGCGCTGTCATAGCTTGCCGTATGCTGGAAAGCAATAGCAGCGAGACGCCTGCGCGTATCAACGCTTACCTCGCCCTTTTCGCGCCATTCCAGCATGACCGGCTCGTAATCTTGCGGGCGCGCCAGCACAATCACATGCTCAAAGTTCTTCGCTGCCGCGCGCAGCAGCGAAACGCCGCCGATATCGACCTGTTCTAAGGCTTCGTGCAGGGGTGTATGGCCGCTCGCCACCGTCTGGACAAATGGATACAGGTTTACCACCACCACATCGATAGGCGCAATAGTATGCTCCTGCAACTCCCGCATATGCGTCTCACTATCGCGCCGCGCCAGGATGCCCCCGAAAATCGCCGGGTGCAGCGTCTTGACTCGCCCGTCGAGTATCTCTGGAAAACCTGTCAGCGCACTGACTGCCTCCGTCTCAACTCCCGCCTCCCGTAAGACACTGGCTGTCCCGCTGGTTGAGAAAATACTAACGCTGTTGGTTTGTAACTCGCTTCCCAGCGCAACGATACCCTCGCGATTGGCGACACTGATGATAGCTCGCATAGGTCTACCTTTCATGCTTTTTACTCACTCTACCAGTAGCGACACCCCTTGCGGGTGTCCCGTGTAGCCCACGTAAGGCTTGCGGATGAATAGGACAGGACGGGACACCCGCAAGGGGTGTCGCTACTGATGCATCGCATCCTATTCTAGTATACCCTATTGCTTGTTCCACCGGGTAGAAACGTGGCAGGCATACAAAAAGAAGTCCAGCCACACCTATGTGGCTGGACTTCTTTTTGTATGCCTTTTTATGCTTCTGCGACAGCGGCTTCCAATTCGGCTATAAGTTCGGCTATCGAGGGACGGCCAGCGAACTCCGGGTAGACATTGGCATTGCGATTGGCGCGTGAGTGATGTCCAAACTTGACATACCCATCTATCAAGGCAAAGAGAGTATGATCGCGTCCAACGCCAACATTGTCACCGGGCTTGATTTTAGTGCCGCGCTGGCGCACAATGATGCTGCCTGCCGTCACCAGTTGCCCATCAAAACGTTTTACGCCGAGCATCTTGGGCTTGCTGTCGCGTCCATTGCGAGAGCTGCCTACACCTTTTTTATGTGCCATGTGTTAGTTCTCCCCTTCATCTTCAGCATCCTCGTCGGCCTTCTTTACGCGGCGGCGGCGAGCGGGCTTCTGCTCTTCCCCGGCCTCTTCAGTGGATGCTGTTTCAGACGCTTCGGCCTCGCTCCCGGCAACGGGAGTCTCGGCGATTGGCTCAGTTTCAAGAGCGCCCTCTTCCTCATCCTGTTGGAATATGGGAGCCTCGCCCGTCACCAGGCTCTTACCAGCAGAGACGATGTCGTCGATGGTAAAGACCGTGAGTTCCTGGCGATGACCCCGGCGGTGCCGGTAGCGTTTCTTGGATTTGTACTTGAAGACAATCAATTTCTCGCCGCGAGCGTGCTCAATAGCAGTTGCCAGTACCAGCGCCTCAGCTACCAGAGGCGAACCAACCATCGTGGTGTTCGCATCCGAGATAAGCAGCACCTCGTCAAACTGTACCTGCTTACCCACTTCGACAGCCAGCCGGTTGACTTCGAGCCTCTGGCCCACAGACACCTTGTATTGCCTTCCACCGCTTTTAATGACTGCAAACATGTTTTTGTTGTGCCTTTCTCTATTCCATCTCCGCGCGACTCTGAGGATACGTGGAAGGCACGGGTGGATGGCCTTCAGCACAGTTCCTTATTGTATGGGGAATTTGCCACCAGAGCCACTATTGCCCTCGTGGACATAC
>DAHVFL010000278.1 GCA_027316975.1 Chloroflexota bacterium
CCGCGCCGGTGCGAGCGTGGAAGCTGCCCGCCACATACGTGGTGCCCAGCACGCCGTTCACCGTTGTGGCGATGTTCGCGAAGCTCTGGCTGCCGCTCGCATCGACACGGAAGTAGGTGCCGTCGGGCGGCACGGTGCCGTCGGCGGTCTGCTGGAAGATGTCCAGCGTGCGCAGGTTCAGGTAGGAGCCGATGGGGGCGATCTGGTTGCTGTTATAGCGCCCCCAGGTCAGTTCTGCTAAATCCATCATAGTGGTCTGTCGATCCTTTCTTTCTGTGTTTCTTTCGTGTTGCTTGCCTGCTTGCTTACCTAGTACTCCGTCCAATGCACGGTCATGGTCCAGAAGCCGGCTGCGGTCGTTGCGCCGTAGCAGGCCAGGCCGCCTGCCACGCCGGCCGGGATGTAGAGAAAGCCGCCAGGGGGAAACACTTCCATGAAGAGCGCCGCCTGGATTTCTGACACGTCGAATGGTTGCGTGGACGCGGCAACCGCCGGGGCGGTGACGCCGCCTGCATAGTGCATGGCCGTCACGGCTTCGGGAGCCGCGCCGCCCACTTTGAGGTTGGTGGCCTGGCCGATGACGCTGGTGCCTGCCACGATGCTGGCATCATCTGCTGTGATGAGCCGCGTCTCGTTGACCTGGCTGTTGTTGTTGTAGAACAGGCGCACCGACCAGATGATCTTATTCTTCGCGCTGGTGGCGGGCGAGAACCACGATCCGGCCATGTTGGCCGCCGCCGTGACTTTGCCGGTCGAGCACGAGAAGGCTTTCCCGTTCAGGATCATCTGCTGGATATTGCTGATATTCGGTTCCGGATTCACGTCAGAAAGCGGGCTGCCTCCCAGCGTCTGGGAGACCAGCCATCTCCCCGCTGCGTCCACAATCCCGCCCTGCACCACACCGGAGGGGTTGAGGCCTCCGATCAGCGCGGAGCCGTCGTTGCCAGTAAAGCCGCTCACAGGTTCCACTCCTTCCTTCCTAGTCTCTGGATGGATACCACAGGTTGGTTGCTCCACCGACCCAGACGTACTTGCGCGCGGTGAGTCCGGCGATGGCGCTTTCCGTGGCGCTGTCGGCGACGTTGGCGGTGGCGGGAGTCGTATTCAAGGTGAGGGTGTTGGCGGCTGCGCCCTGGTTCACCACCCACACTTCCTGGCCGTTGATGGCGCCAGCCTGCAAGGTGATGCCGGCGCGGGCGGCGGCTGGCGTCACCAGGGCGATGCCAACGCCTGCTGTGGCAATCTGCCCGTTCGCGCCTGGATCAGGCGAGGTCGCGCTCATGGCGGCGGCCAGTCCGCCGCCCGTGATCTGCGTGGTGAGGGTCGCGCCCGCGTCGCTGTAGAACTTGATGCCCGCGCCATTGAGCAGTTGCAGGAGCTTGTTCACGGTGTCGATGTTGACGTAGGTAGTGAGTCCATCGCCCTCACTGAAGGCGTTGGTGTTCGGAATCTGAGCCATAGCTGTCTGTCCTTTCATGAGGAGGTGACGTGTCCTGGTTGTTATCCTTCGCTCGCTGTGCTCACCATGACACGTTCCCTCTGATTCTCGCTAGATGCCGCGATAGAGGCCGCGATAGTCCATGACGGCCCCGCCGTACTCGTGGCGTATTTTGTACGACACAACGTCCTGCGAGAAGTTCAGGCCAAACAGGGGCTGGTCCTGGATAAAGAGCGCGGGGTTGACCTGGCCGCCGACGAAGCCGATTTCGATGGTGTCGACGATGCGCGGGTCGGCTGCCATGAACCACTGGCTGGTATTCGACAACTGGGGCGCTACGATGGGGGTGACATAGCCGAGCATGGGGTTGATGTCGTTGTTGACCGAGCCAGGCACGCCCGCGCTTTTGGTGACGACCATGGCGACGAATTCGAGTTCAGCCGGGACGATGAGGAAACTGGGGCGCAACCCGAGCCGCTTGCCTGCGAAGTTGGTTTGCTCTCTCATCGAGGTCACCCCCGACTGCATGGCTGCCGTGCTCAATGCAGCCGCGCCTAGATTGGAGTGCGCGCCGCCGCTCGTGAAGAGGGCGTTGCCGTCGTAGATGTTGGGGTTGGTGGAGAGGAAGGCATAGACGAACTCGGCCAGCGTGTAGGCGGCTGACACGGCCAATTTCGTTGGAATCTGCTTGATAGCGAAGAGGTCGTCATTGACGATGGTCTCACGCGAAACGGTAACTAAGTTGCCCCGTTTGGTGGGCACGTAGGTCGCCGCGCTGTCTGTCAGCGTCAGGCTGGTATAGGCGGTATCTTCCGCCACCGTTGAGAGACTGCCAAACGCGCCCAGGCGGACGCGGGTCTGCTGCTTGAAGTCCTTAATGGGCGCGATGGTGACGAATTTTTGCCATTCGGCGGGCCACGCCTGGTAGTCCTTGAGCAGCCGTTTGTTCATGCTCGTTCCCAGAAGATACGAGAACGAGGCGGTGGTAGTATCGGCCTCAGTGATTCTCCCGGCGATGGGCGCGTGTTCAGAGACGCGGATGCTGCCGAGCTGGCTTCTGTCCGAGAAGCCCGCGACGGAGGCGTCGCCGGTGACGCGCGCGTAGGCTTCGCGGATGCTGCTGAAAGCGCGAATGTTGCCGAGGCGGGCGGTATCGATATTCAGATCGAACATGCCATCAAAGGCGGCCTGAATCTTTTCGGCTTCGCTAATCATGTGGCCGGTCGCGGGTTTCTCATAGCCATTACCGGTGATGATGCCGCTGGCGTGCAGACCCGCCAGCATCGAGAGCAGATTGGTCATGCTTGTTTCGAGTTCGGCGTTCTCGAAGATACGCCCGTCAAATTGCTGGCGCAGGTGCTGCTGCGCCGCCTCCGGCAATTGTGACTCCATCAAGCGCCGTTCCAGGCGCAACGCGCACTTTTCGCGCTGGATTTCGGCCAGGGCCGTTTGAATAGCGGTTTGTTGCGCTTCCATCACGCGGCTTTGATCTGGCGTTTCGGCCTGCGATGTGTTGGAATTGGCGAGGGTAGGAAAGGTGGGAGGAGAGAAAGCTGTGCCGTTGTCAGGCTGCGCTTGCTCGTCCGGTGCCTGTTCCAGGGATGTAGAGGTCATCATGTGGGGTTCTCCTTTGTCGTGGTGGTGTAATATGCGCTGGAACGACCCGCCAGCGCTGGGGCGTGTGACGATATCACACGAATTGAGGGAAAGCACGCGCGTCACCTGCTTCGCCTGGCGCTCCTCGGATGGTTGCCAGTTGCCGAAGATGTCGATGGAGAGGCCGATGAGATCAGGTCTGTCCAGCGCGACCGCTTCCTGGATGATTGACCAGAGCCATGTCGCCGCTTCGAGTACGTGCAAGGTCGCATCGACTCTGCCATATGGAGATCCGGCAGCGGGCGGGACATGCTGCGCGTCCTTATAAAAGCCGACCATATCGCGCACCGAACGGGTTTGCTGGTCGGCTTCGCTGCGCCCGTGATCGGCGTAGGCGCGCGCTCCATCGATCATGCTCGCGATATGCTGCAAGGCCTGCTCATCATAAAAGTAGCCATTGACGCTTTTCCCGCCTTTGATAATGGTGACGCGCACGTCGTGGCCCCGCGCATCAAGCGTCTGGCCTTCGCAGATGTGACCCGCGATATGCATCACGCCCTGCTGTGCCGCGATTGTCTGCGTCTTTTTCACGAGCGAGCCTCTTCTTCCTGGTCAAGGCCGAGCATCAGCATTCCCAGGTGTCGTTCGCGTGCCGAGTTATTGCCTTGCCGGGCCATCCATAGTGCTGTGCTGTGAGTGGCTGGAAGCTGTTCATACGCGGGCAAGTCGCGCATCATTGCCAGCGCCTCTGGCGCGAGGTCGGCGGGTCTGCCGGACATTGCAACCGGCTGTTCGAGCGTGGGGTATTGCAGGTCGGGCTGCGCGGGATCGATCATGAGCGGGCCGGGCATATCCAGTCCGGCAGGGCGGTCGTACTGGCCGAGATCGGGTACCATGGGGTCTGCCATCAGAGGCAGCTCTGATGCCGCCAGCACAGACAGCCCACGAGGCCGATCAAACTGCAAGAGGTCTCCCGTGGCCGGGTCGGCATCGAATGGCGCAATCGCATCGATGCCGGGAGTAGTCAGATCAAAAGTACGGATGGATGGCACACTGGCAAACGGCCCGCTGAACGTAGGCGCATTTGTCAACTCCTGCGAAGGTGGGGTTGGCATTGCCAGCTTTGCAGGATTCGGAATGGGCAGGGCGTTGCCCGCGAGGTTCAACTCGAAGTAGTTGACTGCCGGGTCGATGCCTAACTGGTTGATGTCGCCATCGACATCGTGTGTACTCAAAGGCGGAACAGCCGTGTTTTGTGGCGGCGTGCTGTCGGTAAAATTGCCGCCCGCTAGACTGGTCGCCGGTGTGGAGACACCGGCCAGGTTGAGATCGGGCATACCCTGACCTGCGATTGAAGGATACGCGGGGGGTGCCTGTGTGGGGATAGCGTTGTCGCTTTGCATAGCGATAAACCTCCTGGGGATGGGACGATCTGGAGATGAACAAAGTGGAACGTGCTATGAGGGAAACAGCGTGGAGAGAAGCCGCGATGTATTTCGCTCGCTTGCTTCATATGAATTATAACCGCTCGCTTGCCAGATGTCAAGTGTGGTTGTCAAATCAACTATCAATGACGACCAGGGGCAAGCCCCGTCTTTCACTGGTAGGTTTTTCAGAAAAGAACCGGCCAGCCGGGAGGTGTCATCCTGAGCGCAGCGAAGGATCTCTCGCCGCGCCACACGGAGATCCTTCGCTGCGCTCAGGATGACACCTCTGGTGACTGCCTGTTTTAAAACCCTGCCAGTGAAAGGCGGCGGCTCTGTCCCCGCCCTGGCTACTATCGCTACTGAACTTCTCCAATGTTGCCGATAAAAAATGGTGAAAGGAGAAGTGAAGTCAATGGTTGAAGTGCAGTTAATTCCGTTCATCGTTCCTCTGTCGGCGTCTGTAGTCGTCCTTGAGCGAAGAGAGGCTGAAGAAAAGGAGGTAGCATATGGTTTCTGACTCTTTTGCCGAACCTTCGATTGGTCCTGAGAAAACAGGCGCGCAGGAGCCAAAGGCATCTTCTGCCCCGCTTAGACGTGAGGAAGCGCTGCCGGCCATACTTGGTACCGGCGATATGACCGTTCTGATGGTGCTGATTGTGCTATTTGTTGCCAACAACAACGGCGTCCAGCTAGCCGGCCCGGCTGCCTTCTTCTACTGGGGATTGGGGCTGCTCACCTTTTTGTTGCCCTGCGTATATGTTACGCGCTGGCTAGCCTTACGCTTCCCCGGACAGGGCGCGCCCTACCTGTGGGCTACCAGAATCCTGGGGGCGCGTTGGAGCTTTTTCTCCGCCTATGCCGCCTGGCTGCCTGGCGTGCTTGTGACTGTCGCGGCCATTCAAAGCAGTCTAATATTTGTACAGTACCTGGCGCCCAACTGGTTTACTACTCCTATTGAGCAGGGAATAGCGATTGTCGTGATTCTGATTGTGCCGACCTCTGTAGCGTGCTTACCTTTGCGGTTGCTCAAGCGCATCCTGCTGGTACTGGCCCTGTTTTATATCGGCGTTTTCGTCTTGCTGGGTGTGGCTGGCATCTTGTGGATGTACAGCGGACACGTGGCAGCAACCACCTTTACTTCTGCTGGCGCGTGGATGCCGAATAAAAACAATTTCGCCGCCTATGGCGTAGTGATTCTGGCCTATCTGGGTGTTGATGTTCCTCTCTTCATGGGTGGCGAGATACGCGGTGGCAAAGCAGGCGTCCGGCACGCTACCACCTACGTCTGGTGGGGAACCGCTCTAGTGTTTTTTGCGTATGTGCTGGGGACCTTTGGTGTGATGGCGATTGTGCCTGCTGCGCAGTCGGGCGGCATGTCGGCTAATGTGATCGCCATTTCGATGGTATTTGGACCTGTTGCCGGAAAAGTTGCCGATATTGTGCTTGCTATCGGCCAGATTGCCCTCACGATTGCCTACATCCTGACCTTTTCGCGTTTGTTGGTCGTTGTAGCCAATGACAGAAGATTACCTGCTGCCCTGACGAAACTGAACCGGCGCGGAGTGCCGGTCAACAGCATCATTGCGCAATCGTCGCTCTCGGCTGTGATTACCATCCTGTCGCTTGTCATCCTGCCTGTCCTTTTCGGTTCTCAGATGCGACCGGATGATCTCGCCTATGGCATTTATAATGTCTTGCAGGCCAGCACGACCGTTATCTGGGTCTGCACGGTCATCCAGTTGTTTGTCTTTGTCTTCTGGCTGCTTTACCGCCGTAAAAATCGTCCAGTCACCTCGCGCAGGCAGCGCTGTCTCTTACTGCTTTGCTCTATCACCGGTTGCGCGGCCTCACTGATTGGCATCTGGGGAACCGTATCCAGCTCCTGGTTGCCCGCTCTCATCCCGAACGCAAACTGGACGATCATCATCCTGGGTGTTACCATCCTTTCCTTTCTTGCCGGCCTGGTGGGCAGCGAGTTGCCGCGCCTGCATGCCCTGGTCGGCGAGCAGACACGCCTTACAACCCGCGAGAAAAAATTGCGGGACCAATTGCAAGAAGCCTATATGGAGCAACAAGATGTCTATAAC